>JAFGHN010000135.1 GCA_016930115.1 Spirochaetales bacterium
AACGGAGGTGAGCCGCTGGCGGTTCCTGAAAACCGGACTCGCGTCGCCATTTCGTGGCGGGACATCAAGGTTAAAGACGCGACGGTCTTCGGTAACTACACCTTTATTGCCGCCGGCGAGGACGGGCTTGTTATCTTCGATATATCGGACCAGGACAAACCCGCCAACGTAAGCTCGCTCAAAACGGCCGATGCAAAGGATGTAGCGGTTCTGGACGGGTACGCCTACGTCGCGGATTCAGACAGGGGTCTGCGGGTCATCGATATCGATAGACCCCTGGAGCCCGTCGAAGTGGGATCGCGAAAAACCTCGGATGCCAGAAGCGTAGAGGTCCGGCGCGTCGATGAGGAGGCCGTCCATGCAGTTGTTGCCGACGGCGCCTTTGGCGTCAAAGTACTGGACGTCACCAATCCACTCGATCCGGAGCGCATCTTCTCGATCAACACAACCGAGGCGCGCGATCTCATCCTGACGGAGCGCGACGGCACAGTATACGCCGTTGTGGCCGACGGCCCCGGCGGTGTGGTCATCATCGACCTCGACGCCCCGGACCCGGCAGTTGTTGCATCATTTCAGACGGCAAACGCCTCCGGTCTCTCGATGAAGGGGGAGCTTCTCTTCGTTGCGGACGTGGATCAAGGCTTGAAGATAATCGACCTTGAAGATATCCGGAATCCGAGACTCCTTTCGTCCTACGAGTTGGATCGCGCCGTAGATATCGCCGTCTCCGAGGATTACGCCTATATTGCCTCGGAGGCAGAAGGACTCCTCATCTTTGATGTAAGCTCGCCGCTGCTTCCGGTGTTCTACGACTCGGTGAAGATTGAAGGGCTGCGGGCCGTGGCGACAAAGGGATCGAAGGTTTTTGCCGGCGGAGAGAAAGGATTCCATCTGCTTGACGCCTTCACAAAGGGAGAGTCCTACGAGATCGCATCCGTGGAGACCGACGGCAAAGCCTACGAGGTCTCGGTCACCCAAACACCCGCCGAAAAAAAGTATGCCTACGTGGCCGACCGGGCCGGGGGGGTGAAAATTTTCGACGTCACCGTTCCTGAGACTGTCGGGGCGGCGTCTCTCGTTGCCCATGTGGAAACCGAATACTGCCAGGAAGTGCTTGCCGTTGGAAACTACGCATATATTGCAGACGGCCCGGGCGGATTGCTTATCGCCGACCTCTCTCCACTCTGGGACGGCGATCCGGAGACCAACGTGAAGATCGTCGGGAAATGGGACACCGACGGCAACGCGAGGAGTCTCGCCTATTCCGGAGGGCTGGTGTATCTCGCGGACGGCAACAGAGGCGTCAAGATACTGGATGTCTCAATGCCGAACCGGCCGACACAGGTGGCGTCTATCCGTACCGAGTACGCCGTGAATATCAAAGTTGCGGATGGTGCGGTTTTCCTCGCAGACGGTGACGGCGGTTTCAGGATCTACAACGCCGACCCCGGCAATCCCGACCTGCTCGCAACCATGGACACCGCAAATACCCGCGGCGTCGATGTCAAGGAAGGTATCGCGTACGTCGTGGGATCCACGGGACTGTCGATTATCGATGTCTCGTCTCCGGCAGACCCTGCAGCTCTCGGATTCTACCCGACGGGATACGCCGAGGAGGTGGCCGTGGAAGGCAGGCTAGCATTCATCGCCGAAGGTTTCAACGGCCTGACCATCATCGATGTGATCGACCCCGCCTCTCCATACGTCGTTTCCCGCAGCAAAAACCGGTATACCGTCGGAGTCGCCGTCTCGGGCAAATACGCTTACCTGACCGATACCACGGGCTTGAAAATCGTGGAGATTCTCATACCTGCCTGGGCGATGCGCAAGTAGCCGCCCGGGCAGCCGGAGTTCCCGCCTATTCTCCTTTTCCGCCGCCTGTAGTAATCTGCATAATCTATTTGACAAGGTAACAAACATGGAGTACGCGATAACAGGAATACAGCAGGTGGGGATCGGTGTCGAGAACTTGGAGGAGGCGTGGGCCTGGTACCGTAAGCAGTTCGGCATGGACGTTCCGATATTCAAGGACGCGGGTGAGGCGTCTTTCATGGCCCGTTACACCGGCGGCAAAGGAAGACGGCGGGTTGCGGTGCTGGCGGCGAGCATGCACGGCGGCGGCGCTTTCGAGGTTTGGCAATACACCGAACGCACGCCGGCGGCGCCGGCGGAACCGATACAACTTGGCGATCTTGGTATCTACACCGTCGGCATCAAGGCGCGCGATCTGACACGGAGTTTTTCCTTGCACAGCAAGGCGGGTATCACCCTCAACGGCGCGGCGGTCGCTGATCCGCAAAACCGCCGTTGTTACCTGGCGGCGGATCCTTACGGGAATGTTTTCCGTATCGAAGAGGACAGTGAGGTGTTTCACCACACCGAACACGCCGCCGGCGGCGTAAAGGGAGCGGTCATCGGCGTGTCGGATATCGAAAAAGCAATGCCGCTGTACGCCGGCGTGCTCGGCTACGACAAAGTCGTTTTCGATTCAACCGGCGTCTTTGAAGATCTCGCGCCGCTTCCGGGCGGGAAGAACAGATTCAGAAGAATCCGGCTTGCGCAGACAAAACGAAATACCGGCGGATTCAGCCCGCTGCTGGGATCGACCTATCTCGAGCTTCTGCAGGCCCTCGATACAAAGCCGAAAAAAATATTCGAGAACAGATTCTGGGGAGACAAGGGTTATATCCATCTCTGCTTTGACATTAGAGGTATGGATTCACTCAAGAGCGCGTGCGAAAAGGCCGGTTTCCCATTTACCGTCGACAGCAGCGACACATTTGAAATGGGTGAAGCGAACGGCCGGTTTGCGTATACCGAGGACCCCGACGGAACGCTTATAGAGCTTGTTGAAGCATTCAAGGTCGCGCTTGTCAAGAAAATCGGGCTGTATCTCAATCTTGAAAAACGCAATCCTCTAAAACCGATTCCAAAGTGGATGCTCAAGGCGTTACGTTTCGCAAGAATCAAAGATCGTGGCTGATCCAATCATACAACAGAAGCTCGACGATCTTTTTGAGCGAACACCCGTCAGAGAAATCGACGCCGCATCAAAGATCGTCGTTTTCAGCGATCTGCACATGGGAAACGGCGGCGGCACCGATGACTTTGTCAGAAACTCCGAGCTGTTTGCGACCGTTCTGAAAAGAAGTTTCGCAGACCGCGGGTATACCGTTGTATTGAACGGTGATATCGAAGATCTGTACAGGTTCCGCCTCAGCCGGATTATCAAGCACTGGAACCATGTGTACGAAATCTTCAGAGATTTGCAGAAGGACAACCGGTTCATCAAGATCGTCGGCAACCACGATTATGAGCTGTACTCGCTGGCGCCCCGCTCCTATCCCTTCCGGCTGGTGCCGGCGGTGCGATTCAACTTTGAAGGCGGCGATATATTCGTTCTCCACGGGCACCAGGCTACCAATTACTTTGAGAGATGGAACGCCTTCAGCGCGTTTCTGCTTCGTTGCATCGCCAATCCGCTAAAGATCAGAAGCCGCACGGTTTCACGCAACAGTGCCAAGAAATTCAGAACTGAACTTAGAATTTACGAATTCGCAGCGAGACGGAAGATCATCACACTCATCGGACATACCCATCGTCCTCTGTTTGAATCCCATTCAAAAATTGACGAGCTCCGTTTCAAAATAGAGAACCAGATGCGCTCCTGGGAACACGCCGGCAGCGCGGAACGAAACAGAATAGAAGAAGAAGTGAGCGAGTACAAACGGGAGCTTACAAAGCTATACGACAAAGGCGATACCCGCCGGCTGGGGGGCGCACTTTACAATCAACTCGTGGTTCCGGCATTGTTCAACTCGGGTTGCGCCATCGGCAAGCGCGGCATCACCGGCCTGGAGATCGCCGATGGCGCCATAAGTCTTGTCCACTGGTTCGACAGGGACGTGAGCGTTCAGCATCTCTCGGATGGAAAAAACGGCCCGCAGAGAATAGACGGAACCGGATTTTACAGGACGGTATTGCAGAGCGAGTCGCTTCAGTACATTTTCGCTCGGATAAGGCTCCTCGTCTGATTACTTCCCGTAGACTTTGTTAATCTTTCCTATCTCATCATCGCCCATCTTCAGGTTCAGGTTCAGATCCTCACGCATTTTCTTGAACACCGCGACGGTCTCTTCCACATCGGCATCGGTGTGTGAAGCGGAAGGAACCATCCTGAACATGCACAGCCCGAGAGGAATCACCGGATAGATGACGGCGGATACGAAGACACCATTCTCCCGGAGATAGTGGACCATCCCTCCGCCTATCTTGTGCACGTCACCGTCGCCCAACGGGATGAAAACGGAACAGAGCGGAGACTCGCCGGTGCCGATGTAGTAACCAAGCTCTTTCAGGCCTTTTTTCAGCTTTCCTGCAATTTCCCACACTTTTTTTCGTCTCTCATCACCGTGGATGATCAGATCGAGAGTCTTGCCGACCGCTTTGACGAATACCATCGGCATACTTTTCGCGAAGACCTGCGTGCGCGCGTTATACTTGATCCACTCAACCGCATCTTTCCGTGTAGCGGAAAAACCGCCAATCGCGGCAAATGACTTGGCAAAAGTGCCAAAATAGATGTCGATTTTGTCCTGCACGCCGAAGTACTCGCCGGTACCCATCCCCGTTTTGCCCATAACGCCGATTCCGTGAGCGTCATCGCAAAAAAGCCTTGCGCCGTACTTGTCTTTCAGCTCGCATATTTCCTTTAACGGCGCCAGGTCTCCGGTCATCCCGTAAGTCCCCTCGGTCACCACAAGCACTCCGCCTTTACAGTCCCTGGTGACCCGTTTGAGCACCATTTCCAGGGAGTTCATATCATTGTGGCGAAAGACCCTGACTTGTCCGCGGGAGGCCATCGAGCCATCCACGATGCAGGCGTGCGCGAGTTTATCCATGAGAATGACGTCATCCGTGTCGGTCAAAGAGTCGATAGTACCCACGACTCCCATATAGCCGTAGTTGAACAGAATCGCGTCTTCTTTCTGTTCGAATGCGGCAAGCCGTTTCTCAAGGGCAATGTGCTCATCGGTATTGCCGCTCATCATCCGCGAGCCCATGGGTGCTGAAACGCTGTAGGTCTCGAGCGCTTCCATGGCGGCTTTCTTGACTTCCTCATTATTCGCAAGACCGAGGTAGTTGTTGACCGACCACATGATCTTCTCTTTACCGAGAAATTCCATCCGGGGTCCGGGGAGGCCGTTGAGAATTGGCCTGGTGAAGTAGTGATCCCCCTGTGCCCTCAAAACACCGAAATAACCTCCGTCGGTGGTACATTTCTGAAAAATATCTTTCATTTCTGTCTTCCTTGTAAATAGCGATAAAGCCGTGCGGGCGGATGTATACGTAACGGCTACATTCTCTTGTTTTAGCCGGTGTTGTCAATTTGGAGACGCATATTGGACAAAACTAAAGCGATAATCCCACGGTTAAACGCAAATAAAAGAGCTTCTGGAGACATTGGAGCATGAATATTTGAATAGAATATTCAATTCCTTTGCTTTTTTGCCGAGATACCGCGCCCAGCGCGCGTCGTCGTTTCAGGGCCGGCTGAAGAGCTTCGAAAGCGCTGCTTTCAGAGAATCAGGATCGCGGCTATCCGGATCAAGAATCAGATGCGGCTCAACACGTCTCTTTTTTCCGGCTTCTTCTATCCTTGCATAGCCGCCGCCGGTGATATTGAGCATGACAACTTCGCTTTTTCCTATTTCACCCTTAAGAACCGCCTGCCGGAGGGAGGAAACGGCCACGGCTGCCGCAGGTGATACATCGATTCCTTCGGTCTCCTGAAACAACATGCCGGCCTTTACCGCTTCATCATTAGTAACCGGATACATCTTACCGTCAGTATCGGTGAGGGCATCGTAGAGACCGCCGATGATACTGTACGGCGGCACACGGTTGGAGAGCACCACGGCATACACCTCGCCGCTCAATTTCCTCGCTTCCTCAGGCGTTATGTGGACAAGCTCCCTCTTGCGCCGCCGCCAGGAATCGACAAGGACGGTAAACGGCGCATTCTGGGAGAGCATGAGCCGCATCTTCTTTCCGCCAAACCGACCGTCTTCGAGCAAACGCAGATTCGCCTCCCACGCCGCGATGGCCCCGGTTCCGCTCCCGACAGCCTGGAAATAGTAATCCGGCACCTCGCCGATCTGCGTGACCGCCGAGAGCACAGTGGTGCCCATACCGTCGCGGCGCGCGACATTCTTGGCCCCGCCCTCGGGAACAAAACCGTTTATCGAGCACATGACTCCCGACAGGCTGATCGCATCGAAATAGTCGCTGTCCCCTCCGGAGACCACAATTTTCACGCAAGCGTCTATCTCATGGTCAACCCAGATAGTATCGATACACCTCCGGGGAACCACCGCTATCAGAGGAATCTTGTTTCTCGAGCAGACCTTGATAAACGCCCTGGCGGTATTTCCCGCCGACGCGACCACCAGCACTTTGTCAAAGTCCTCCGGCAGGCGTGCACAGACGCTGTATGCCTCACACTCCTTGAAGGTCCCCGTGACCATACCTGCGTTTCGTTCGGGCCAGTAGCCGCTGAAGGTGATGTAGAGATTATCAAGCCCCAGCTTCCCGGCAAGCCCTTCGCTCTTGTAGGTGACCGGCGCGCTGGAGCCTCTTATCGCCCTGTTGACCGGAAGCCAAGATGCGAATTTGAATAGCCCGTCAGTTTCCGGCCCGCTTTCGAGCTGTTTTTTTTCGTATATCGCCCGGAGGAACGCCGGCTTGTCGCTCTTCCCGCTTTCAAGTTGCAGGGCAGTGTCTTCAAGCTCGACTCCTGAGCCGAGGCAAAGCAATTTGTATTTTGTTTTCATGTACCACGCCTGGATTCTAAAATTGCTGCATGTTACTAGGAATCAGATACCTCGGCAACCGAAGAAACGCCCATATTGCCCGCGCCAACTGAAAAAAAGAGTGGCAAATCAGGCCGTTAGCACCTATCGTGTAGAGAGTCATGGAATTTCTCTTGATCAACATACTACTCGCCTCGGTACCCGCAATCGTCATTATCGTTTATATCTACAGAAAGGATCAGGGCGGCAAAGAGCCGCGGCTCCTGGTATTCATGGCTTTTGTAATCGGCTTCTTCGCCGTTATTCCTGCGGCAGTCATTGAAATTCTGTTCGCCGAGTTGGGGGTCAATTTCAGGGGCATACTCTATGATCTGTTTCGCGCGTTTGTCGTCGCCGGGCTTGTGGAAGAGGGGGTCAAGCTGATCGCGGTGAGGCTTTTTCTCTTTAAGAGCAGGTACTTCGATGAAATAACCGATGGAATACTGTATACGATCACCGCAAGCCTGGGTTTTGCATTTTTCGAGAATATCCTGTACAGCTTCGGGCCTCCCTTCGTCCTGATAGCGAGGGGCATCACCGCCGTGCCGCTTCACGCCTCAGCTTCGGGCATACTCGGCTACTTCATCGGTGTAACAAAAGCGACAGGAAAAAACCGCTTGCTGATCGGGCTGTCCGCCGCGGTCCTCATTCACGGGTTCTATGATTTCCTGCTTTTCACCGAATCCTGGCCGGCGTTCTTCATTTTCCCGTTGTTGGCCGCATCGGTTCTACTGCTCCGGCGGCTCTACAAACTGGCGCGCCGGCGCGATCTCGAATACCGCTCAGGCGCCGCCCCGGCCTCCTAGATTGCCCTTGACCTTTTGCGCCATAATGCGTAAGGTTATAACAGCGCCGCAGGGTAGAGCAGTTGGTAGCTCGTCGGGCTCATAACCCGGAGGTCGCAGGTTCGAGTCCTGCCCCTGCTAAGAAGAGCTTG
>JAFGHN010000136.1 GCA_016930115.1 Spirochaetales bacterium
AGTGCAGTTGACTCCTTCCGTCCCTGAACAGGCAATCACCGCGGCGACTTTGATATACGATGCGGATCCGGCCCTTTGGAATTCTCTTTTCTCGGGGGATGCAGAGGGCGCACAGCGTTATTTCGAGGAAGAGTGGAAGGCGGAAGAAAGTATCTACGGCTATCAGTTTTCCACTTCAGCTCTGCTTCGCGGAGAGCTCGTGGGTATCGAGTTTGGACTTGATCTCGCCGCGCAGCGAAAATTCAGCTACGGGACGGGTAAACGCGGCATTCCGTGCCTGCGGGCAGAGACGGCCAAGGCTTTTGAGGAAAATTGCGCCTACATCCGGTATCTCATCCCCTCTGTGCCCGACGGCGTGTACTACCTGCAGTTCTTGTCGGTTGCAGCGAAGCTGCGCGGCCTGGGTGTTGGAGCGAAATTGTTGTCCAACGCCCTTGAACTTGCGAAAAAGAAGGGCTACAAGGCGTGCCAACTCGATGTTTCCGGTGACAGCCCGGCCGTGGCTTTCTACCTGCACATGGGTTTGGAGATTCTCTCGGAGAGCCGGGTTATCCCGCTCGCAAGGCTCGGGGTTCACAATCATTACCGGATGGTGATGAGTTTTTGAGGGCCTGATTTCAGTACGACCGCCCGGGAAAGGAGAATCCCCGCGTATTTCCGTTTGCGTCAATGCCAATCGTCTATCTCATCCAGGGGATAGATAGGCCGGGGTATACTGGTGTAGTTCAGGCCGAACACGTCGATGTTCGTCGTTCCCGGTGTTGCCACGTTTATCGTCTTGCGATTCACAGGCATGAAGGTGAACCTGAAGGGAAACAGGTTTTTCACCACCACCGCATCAGCCTTGCACGGTTTGAGGCCGAGCTCTGAAAAGAAATCCGGGTCATATACATAGGTTGGAAGCTCACTCAAGATCAGGTGTATGCCTTTGTGCCTGACAACCGCCAGCGTGCCGTACTGTTCGGTTTGTTCAACGCGCAACACCTTCCCGTCGAACTTCACCCGGGTGTTGTACTCTTTTTCGAGGTTTCTTCCGACCTCCACGGCGATCTCGTTTCCCGCTCCGGCGGCCGCGGCCATTCTTGCGGCTTCACCATCGCGCAGCGGAATATAAACGCAAAGATCCGGATCGTGCTCAAGAAAAGCCTTGAGGATCCACGCATTCTCTCCGGGTGCACCCGCTCCCACGGCATCGGAAACATCGCAGATCACCGTTGTGCCAAGTGCTCTGGCAAGCCAACTTCGCCGTACCAGGGCTACCGCTTGCTCCGCACTCAGCTGATCGGGAAGCGGTGCATCCCGGACTGCCCAGCACATGTCCGCGAGCGTGTCAGCGGCGCGTGCAGCCGCCTGCCGCGCGTCCGGGAGCGCCGCCGCGTCGGCGACCGCCACGGTTGTCCACCCGAGCTCCTGATCATCAAGCCAGATATGCACCATGAAAACCGAGGTCGATAGTATGCCCGGTTCACGCTCGAGCCGTTTCATTGTCCGGAACACTCTGTTCATGGGTGGCAGAAAATCAATCGTCATACCACCCCCTTTCAGCAGCCGCATGTTGCGGACTACCATGACCGGCTTCACCTCTCCGCGTACCGCCCGGATCAGGATGGCCCCGGCGGCGTAACCAGTCTCCTCGAAGTCCCGGTGAGGATTTGTCTTGTACCCGACGATGAAATCGGCTAATTCCGCGCGTCTTTCTGTGATATTCGCGTGCAGATCGTGAGAAGCGCCTATGACAGCATCGACACCCACGACGCTGCGTACGGCTTCGATCAGATCTCCTTCCGGATCGGACATTCCTTCAACACCCATTGCGCCGTGAAGGGCGAGATATACGCCGTCAAGCGGCATCGCTTCTTCCAGACCTTCGATCATTTCCGATTTGAAAGCGTCAAATACTTCCCGTGTTACCGGGCCGCCTGACATTGCCATTGCCTTGAACAGCGGGATGACCGCTATTTCGCCGTTACCGATCGCAGAAACCGCTGAATAGAAACCCGAGAGGGCGTTTTCGCCTTCGGCGGCGTATTGGACAACTTCCTCTCCGCGCCGGATACCTAGTGCCCGAAAATCTTTCAGAGTTGTCGGCACAGGGGAGAATGAGTTGGTCTCCTGGGCAAACTCAAGCACGGCGATTCTGTAAACAGGCCCGGGCGGTGTCACGTAGAAAGCCGAATCCATCGTCCGGCAGGATGACGCGAGGAGCGATGCCGACAGAAAGATGATACCAAGCGTATACCGAATGAGGTGTTTCGACTTACCAGGCTTGTTGACCATAAACGTATCAGGCCGCCCGCGGCTTTGGTTTCCTGGAGTATAGTGCGCGTGTCGGGAATATGCCATCGGCGAAGCCTGAATACCGGGGTAACGGGGTCGTGCCGATAGTACAACCGTGATTTCCTGCCCCGGCTGTTGTCCAAGTGAGATAACCGGTGATATAAAGAGCATGGAGGTGGTCAAAATGGCTGAGACGAAGCTGCCGGCGGGTGGTGTGCAATGAGTAGCGAAGAAAGCAAATTAATAGAGTTTGCTCTGGAATTCGACGGTTCGGAAGAGCAGAGGCTTCTTGCGCCGCCGCAAGCGCGGATGTATCTGAAAAATCTTCCGGGGCAAACCGAAGAGAGCAAGTTCTATATTATGTCGGAGAAAATGGAGCCGACGGAGTTGACCACGTATATCGATCTGATGATCATCAATCTCAAACGATTGAAGGCACAGTCGAAGAAAAGGCTTTCGGCGTACAGACGGATGTTACGGTAGCGTTTTTTCCGGCGATGCGAGATTGACAGCGCCTCGATAATTCTGTAGTTTGTTGCTGCTGAATGTCTCCTTCGTCTAGTGGTTAGGACACCGGGTTTTCATCCCGGCAACAGGGGTTCAACTCCCCTAGGAGATGGAACATAACTTATATTCCGGATAAAAAAAGGCCGGCGGAATACCTTCCCCGGCCTTTTTCGTTGATGGCGCGCCGGGCCTTGCCCGTGCACCTGCCTGCGAGACAATTCGAATCAGAACCAGAACCGAAAACCTATTGCTCCCTGGATATCGAACTGGGGGAAACGGAGCTCAGGGCTGAGCCCGATTCCGATCGCCGGGGCTAATTCCAGGAACAATTCGAGCGGATCGATTACGAACATATGAATGCCAACCGGTACACGTAGCCCCAGGTCAAACACTCCGCTGCCGAGGACGGCATAGAGCCCCGGGCCGACATACAAATCAAGCATTTCGACAAGGTTGGTTTCGTAAAGCCACCAGTCGGCGGTTATACCGATATTGAACCAGTCATAGCCGAACCGGGCGCCCAATCCAAAGACCGCCGGATACTCGTCGAACTTCACGGACAGCATTCCGCTCGTGCCTAAGCTGCCGCCGAAATTCAATCCAAATGCCCCGCCGATACCGAAACTGAAGGCCGGCGCTACAGCAATCGCCGCGAGCAAGATTATCAGCAAGATTCTCTTTTTCACGATTTCCTCCAAAATGAATATGACTTTGAATACTAAAATATGGCGGACCCACATAATGGTCAAGCCCTTCAATGCACTAGGTATACCGCATTGACCGGCAAAATCCCGCGTATTACAATTCCATCGGCGGACGGGTGCCGGAACAGTCTCCCGGGGGCCACAATGAATAGCGTAATATTAAAGGCAAAAGATCTCGACGGTTACCTCACGGATGGAGACAGGGAAAGCCTGAATGAGATGGACTGTCTCTATGACAGGGCCCTCTCTCTCTTTTCCAGGCTCGAGCATGCAACGGATGCCGCGGAAGCGAAACGGCGACGGAGCGCCCTCATCGATCTGTATAACGAGATGGGGGATTTGATGCGCAAGATCACCGCTGCAGAAAAAGCGATTCACGTCTATTCGTTTGAGACTCCCAGATCGGCACACGGTGAGGCCTCCAGACTCATCGCCAAGTTACGTGACACCGGGACAACACGGCAGGAGTTTGTCTATTACATACAGCGCGCCTATGAGTTGCTTTTCAATCTGTCGGTAACATCTTCTGCGGGTCAGAAGCAGAATTACATCATCACCCGCACTCCGGTAAAAACGCCCGTGCAGAACTACGCGGTGCACAAAATCCCTGACGTGGACGGGGATTATGAGCATGCTGTCATGTGTGTCATGCTCCGGGGCGCGTTATTGCCGTCGATGATCATGTCGAAAGAAATCCAGGAATATACTTCTGCAAGATACGTGACGCCCTTCGCGCTCTTTCGTATTCAGAGGGACGATTCAAAGCAGGAGTACAACATGGAATACATTCTCAACCTCGACAAATCGTTTTTCAAACTTGAAACGCTTGATGACAAGGACCTGATTTTCGCTGACCCGATGAATGCAACCGGCGGCAGTCTTGTTACCATTATGAGCTATTTACTGGAGCAGGGAATCAAGCCGCGTTCAGTGAGATTCTTTAACGTGATATCTGCGCTGAAAGGCTCGCTGCGGATTGTTCGTGCCCTTAAGAACGTGGTTGTATACACGCTATGGATGGACCCGATGTTGAATGATGCAGCCTATATCATGCCTGGTCTTGGTGACGCCGGGGACAGGATCAACGGTCCCGATTCGAGCGACAGACCGCGCAACATCATCCAGCTGATATCGGACTACGGTGCGAATATCATCGAGCTCTATCGGTCTCAGGTACGCGAAATCGAGGATACCGTCCTTGGAAAATAGACTGGTTATCAGGTTCATTTCGGCGCTTCTTTTTCTGTCCGTTTTGCTGTCAGGGTGTGAGTCGGGCGTGCCTCCTGAAGAAGTGGCTCAGGTCTATTACAACCTGGGCAATGCCTATTTTGAGCTCGAGAAATATTCCCTGGCGGTCACTGCGTACCTGAATGCCCTCGCCCTGGACGATACACTTCCGCAGGCAGGATATAATCTTGCCAGGGTCTATATCGAATCGGGGGATTACAAACAGGGCCTGGCGGCTCTTTCCGAATTGCTCAAGCAGGACCCGGGAAACAGCCTCGTTTTGAGTACCATCGGCTGGACTCACTACCTGTCTGCGGAATACGAAGAAGCATTAGGGGTTTTCGACGAGATCCTCCAGCGGACACCGACGGACAGGCGGGGTCTCTATAATGCCGCTGTGCTTGCGTTGAAACTTGACAGGAAAGAGGATGCCCTTGGTTACTTTCAGAGGCTCTACAGTGAAACCGCCGAAGCCGAAACGTTGTACCGAATCGCGGCTCTTTACGTAGATCTCGAACGCTGGGAAGAAGCCGTTGAGGCGCTTACCGAGTACCTTGCGAAGAATCCCGACGATGCCGACGCCTACTACGATCTCGGTATCGCCTATGCGGCTGAGCGGTATTACGGTAAGGCTCTTGACGCTTTTCAGGCGGGAATCGAACTCAAGAAAAACGATCCTCTTCTGCATTTTGAGAAAGCCGTTGTTCTGCTTCTCTACATTGAAAATGTGGACGAAGGCCTCAAGGCGTTGACCGCGGCGGTTGAAAATGGTTTTAAGGATACCGAACGGATTTCAGCGCTTCTGGGCGCGGACGAGCTGCTCTTCAAAGAGGAAGTGAGGAGTCTCTTCAAAGAGAAAGGAGTTCTGCCCGAGGAAGCACCGGCAACCGGGCCGTAAGCTGTTATTTCAGGTGTTCGAGCGCGGCAGTCACCGAACTCAAGACCTCGGCCGGGGCGGGAGCGCCGTCAATGTCTATCATCAAACCGGTTTTCTCATAGTATCCGAGCAAAGGAGCCGTCTGGTTCTGATACACCGACAGACGCTTGCGGATTGAGGTTTCGCTGTCGTCTTCCCGCTGGATGAGTTTCCCTCCGCAACGGTCGCAGATACCTTCATGTTTGGGCGGTTGGAACTCGACGTGATGAATAAAACCGCAGCTTGAGCAGATACGACGTCCGCTCAGCCGTTTGATAAGGATCTCATCACTCACTTCGAAATTGATAACGGCGTCAAGCTCCGTAATGCCGGCCAAGGCTTCGGCCTGGGGAATTGTTCTGGGGAAACCGTCAAGAATGTACCCGGAGTTTGTGTCCTTTGCGGTCAGGCGTTCACGCACAAGATCGACGGTGAGCTCGTCGGGAACCAGCGCACCGGAGTCAAGTATTTGTTTCACTTTCTTTCCCAGATCCGTCTGGTTCTTGATCGCCGCTCTGAAAAGATCACCCGTGGAGATATGCGGTATTCCGAGCTTTTCCGCAAGCTTCACCGCGATAGTACCTTTTCCTGCACCTGGTGGGCCAAAAAATACGAGTTTCATACTGTCTCCTCTTTAAGTATATAAGTAGTCTTCCCCCCGGGCGGCGGTGCATAGGTTTTTGCGCACGCATCCGAGCAAATACCATCGCCGGCACCTTCCCCCTGCGGGAAGTATCTGCCGCATACCGTGCACCTTCCATACCTCACCTTGCATGCGTCGGAGCATACTTCTCCGCCGCCTTTGCCGGGGACGTAATAGATGCCGCAATTCGGGCACCGTCGGTATGGTAGCAACGCATCATCGTTCATGAGTGTGCACTGTAGCAGATATCGCCTTTTGTGTCCTCGACTTTTTTTGATCAAGCTCTTTCCGGAGTGTGCCGAGCTTGATATCACCGACTTTTCTTCGTATGCTACTTCTATTAACGTATGCACAAAGGGAGGAGAGAAAATATGGGCTTTCTTGACAAACTTCAGGAAACCATCGATCAGGGATTGAAGAGCTCAAGGGAACTGTTTGGAAAAGCAAAGGAAAAGGCGAAAGATCTCGGCGAAATCGGCGTGTTGAAGTTCGAAATCAAGCAACTCGAAAGCCAGGCCGAGAAGCTTGTTGCCAAGCTCGGTTCAAAAACCTACGAAGTACTTACTGTGGAAGGACAGCAAACCGTCAGCTCCGATACGCCGGGAATCAAAGAGATCCTCAACGCGATCGCGGGTGTCAGAAAGGAAATCGAGGCGAAGGAGCAACAGGTCAGGAATATAGAATAAATTGTACAGTGCGCTGTTGACATTTTCGCATAGTGTCAGTATAAATACTTCTCCGTCGCCCGGGCAGGTCAGCCTGTTTCAGGTGCGCCGGTGATCTAAAAAAAACTGCCGGTGGTTCTGTCTTCGTTGAACTAAGCCGTAGCAAAGATCTTTGTCATAGAGAAAGAAATAGGGAAGGGGAGAAAGAGAACGTCTGTGGGCTTCAATTGATTCGAAAGAGTTGAGAGG
>JAFGHN010000137.1 GCA_016930115.1 Spirochaetales bacterium
GCCATACGCGGGATCAAAGATTTCTTTGAATACAATCTGGCGGATACGCTCAATCTCCGGCGGGTTACCGCGCCGCTGTTTGTCAAAAAAGGCACCGGCGTCAACGACGATCTGAACGGAAGGGAAGCGCCGGTTTCGTTCAAGACAACCGGCAATATGGCGTACGATATCGAAATCGTCCAGTCCCTCGCCAAGTGGAAGCGGATGGCGCTCGCGGATTACGGATTTGGTTTCAATCACGGCGAAGGGCTCTATACCGACATGAATGCAATCCGGCCGTCGGAAGTTGTCGATAATCTCCACTCGATCTATGTCGACCAGTGGGACTGGGAACGGGTGATCTCCGCCGCCGAGAGAAACATCTCATTTCTCCGGGATATTGTCAGGCGGATCTACCTCGTGATGAGGCGTACCGAGCGGTTCATCTACGACCGGTATCTCACGATAAAGCCCGTCTTGCCGGAGAACATCACCTTTATTCATACCGAAGAACTTGCCGAAAAATACCCGGATTTGGCCCCGGCGGAACGGGAGTACCGGGCCTGCGAGGAACACGGTGCGATATTCGTCACCGGCATTGGTGCCGCGCTCCCGGGCGGGGAACCGCACGACGGCCGCGCTCCCGACTATGACGACTGGACAACCCCCGGCGAGAACGGCCGCCCGGGCCTGAACGGCGATATTGTCGTGTGGAACCCGGTGCTGGGACGGCATTTTGAGCTCTCTTCCATGGGAATACGTGTCGATGCCGAATGCCTTCTCAAGCAGCTTGCGATACGGGGGGTCCTCCAACGCAAGGACCTCTGGTGGCACCGGCGGTTGCTCGCGGGAGAGTTGCCGCTCTCTGCGGGCGGCGGAATCGGCCAGTCGAGGTTGTGCATGTTTTTTCTCAGAAAGGCCCACATAGGCGAGGTCCAGAGCAGCGTCTGGCCGGAATCGATGCTAAAGGAGTGCGCCGAAGCCGGCGTGCCGCTGTTATAGTAGGTAACCATGGACGCAGAGACAAAAAAAATTATCGAAATCTTTCGAGAAATAAGCGCCGTGCCGCGCCGATCCAAGCATGAGGAAAAAATCTCCCGCTGGCTGCTCGAGTGGGCTTCAAAGCTGAAACTCAAAGCTATGGCCGACAGCGCGGGAAACGTCCTTATCGATGTTCCCGCCAGCCCCGGGAGAGAAAGAGCCCCCGGTGTGGTGCTTCAGGGACACATGGATATGGTCTGCGAAAAGGTGCAGGGATCGGGCCACGATTTCACAGCCGATCCGATCGAGACCGTGATAGAAGGCGATTGGATGAGGGCAAGAGAGACAAGCCTGGGCGCGGACAACGGAATTGCGCTCGCCTACGGTTTGGCCATCGCCCAACGTCCGGATCTTATTCATCCCCCGCTTGAGCTGTTGTTCACCGTTGACGAAGAGACCGGCTTGAACGGCGCGAAAGCCCTGGGCACGGATTTTGTGAAAGGAAGAATACTCCTCAACCTCGATTCCGAAGGTGAGGGGATCTTCACCATAGGCTGCGCCGGGGGCAGGGACACGATTCTCGCCTACGAGCTTGCACATACCCCGGTTGGTGACGGCGCTTCCGGAATCGAGATTACCGTCGGCGGCGTCTCGGGCGGGCACTCGGGTGGGGATATCCATCTGCACAAAGCCAACGCGCTCAAGCTGCTGGCGAGGCTGCTCACCCGTGTCATCCGGGAATCAGGCGCCAGGCTTGTGTCGATTTCGGGAGGCTCGGCGCCGAACGCCATACCCAGGGACGCCAGGGCGGTGATCGCCGTGCGGCAAAGTGACGCCGGGAAGGTCACCGGGGCAGTCGCGGAGCTCGAATCGGTTTTCAAGACCGAGTATGCGGGAGCCGATGGGGCGCTGTACGTGAAAACCGCAGCCGTTTCTCTTGACGGTGAAACCGCCTTTGAAGACGGTTTCACCCGCGATCTCATCCGCGTTCTGCGGCTTATCCCATCGGGTCTCCGCGAATTTTCGGTCCTCATGCCCGGGCTGGTAGAGACCTCTTCCAACCTGGCCATTATTCGAAAGATCGACGGAAGGCTCGAGGTCATATCGAGCCAGAGAAGCTCGATCGCGTCGAGACTTGAAGAAATATCCGGTGAAGTTGAAATGGCGGGAGAGTTGACCGGAGCCGCCGTGCGGTCCGAGAACTCCTACCCCGCCTGGCAGCCGGACAGCTCATCTGAGCTTCTCGCGCGGTCAAAGAGGGTATACCAGAAATTGTTTGGGCAAGATCCACAAATTGAAGCGATACACGGCGGCCTCGAGTGCGCGGTGATCGGATCGGTCTATGACGGCATGGACATGATCTCCTTTGGCCCCACTATAGAGCATCCTCACAGCCCGGATGAGCGTCTGCACCTTCCGTCGGTCGGTAAAACCTGGAAGTTACTGGTCGCTCTGCTCGAGTCATTCGAATGATGTGGATCAACGGGCCAAACCAATGAAGTGCATCGAGAGCGGGATGAAGCTTGAGGCCGAGCACGGGGTCATCGTGAGTTTCCCCGGGGATTTCTTTGGTTACTTCGGCTGGCCGACGGTGGCCAGGATGGAAAGCGGCGCCCTTGTCGTGGTTGCGTCGGGTTTTCGCAATGCCCATATCTGCCCGTTCGGGAGAACGATCATCTGCACCAGCACCGATGAAGGCTTGAGCTGGTCGCCGCCTCGGGTGGTGAACGATTTCCGGATTGACGACCGCGACGCGGGAGTATGCTCTCCGGGAGGCGACACGATAATCGTCTCCTGGTTCTCTTCGGACACCCGCATTTCCTTGCCGCCGGAAGAGGTGGACAAACTGCAAGATTCGCGATTGCGTGAGTTGTACAGCGCGGGTCTGCGCGGAATAACCGATGGTTCGGCTAAGACGCGGGCCGGTAACTGGATCCGGGTGAGCCGAAATTTCGGAGATTCCTGGGAGCAGCCGGTCCGGGTGGCCCTTACCGCGCCTCACGGGCCGATCGTGCTGGAGGACGGCCGGCTCTTCTTCTTCGGGAAAGGCCATCTTGGCGAGTTGGGCGACACCACGCAGCTTGGGGCCGGAATCGGCGCCATGGTGAGCGACGATCTCGGCTCGAGCTGGAAACCCCTCGGCACCGTCGCGCCCGTGGATGGTACCGACGGTACCAACTACTACGAACCGCATGCCGTACAGCTGGGGAAAGACCGTTTCCTTGGCCTGATCAGGCTTCAGAACGGGCCCGAGAAAGGGAGGCTTGAAAACCTGGGAATCGTTCCTTTCTCGATGGCTCAAACTCGCTCCAACGACGGGGGGCTGACCTGGTCAAAAGCCGAGCCGCTGGATTTTCATGGATCGCCGCCCCAGGTCATCCGCCATTCCTCGGGAGTGCTGGTGTGCGTTTACGGGTACCGCCTCGAGCCTTACGGCGAACGGGCGATGCTGAGCAAAGACGAGGGAAAAACCTGGAGTTATCACTGGATTCTCCGCGACGACGGCCCGGACCGGGACCTGGGTTACCCGTCGAGCGTCGAGCTTTCCGACGGGTCTATCTTCACCGTGTATTATCAGAAGATTGCTTCCCCGGAAGAAAAGTGCAGCCTGCTCTGGTCGCGCTGGCGGCCGCCGGATGCTGTCTGAGCCGGCCCGGGTAAACCGCTCGAAATTACGAGCGTCTGCTGATATAATCTGAAAGTATGAAATCGTTTCTCGTTCCACCACACAAGTACGAAAAGACCGGGGGTACCTGGGCCGTCGCGGATGTTGTCTACGTCTGTTCCCCAAGGCACGAGGATGACGCCGCGGCACGCGTGGTGCTCTCCGCGCTGTCCCAGATGGGCAGCCTTGGACGGTTACCGGGACGTCTCGTCGGTAACGCCGTCGTTTCCGAGTCCCAGCGCGTAAATCTTATCAGAGACAAACAGATTACCGATCCCGAGGGATTCCGGATCACCGTGCGCAGCGAGGGAGTTGACATCTTTGCTTCCACTCCCGCCGGAACTTACTACGGCGCGCAGACCCTCGCCGAGTATATCGAGTACCACGGGAGACGGCTGCCCTGCTGCAACATAGAAGACGCCCCGGATCTCCGGCGGCGTGGTTTCAGCCTCGATTGCTCCCGCGGGAAAGTCCCGACGGTTGAGACCCTCAAGCAGCTGATTCGCCGGCTTGCCCGCTGGAAGATCAACGAGCTTCAACTCTACGTGGAAAACGTCTTCACCTTTGCAAGACACCCGGCCATCGGGCAGGGATTTTCGCCGTTCACTCCTGAAGATATACTCGAGCTGGGAGCTCACTGCGCGCGCCACCACATCGCTTTCGTGCCCTCTCTCGCGAGTTTGGGTCATTTCGAAAAGATCCTCATGCTCGATGCCTACAAAGGGTTGGGAGAGCAACCCGGCGGCACCACTCTTTGCCCGACGGACCCCGAGTCCGTGAAGCTGATCGGCGATCTGTACGATGAATATCTGCCGCTTTTCAGGAGCGACGATTTCAACGCCTGCGGGGACGAGCCATGGGGGCTCGGCGCCGGGAGATCAAAAGCTGAAGCCGACAAGAAAGGCGCGGGAAGAGTCTTCCTGGATTTCATCCTTGATCTCTATGATCTGTCATTGGGTCATGGCAAGCGGATGAATATGTGGGGTGATTTTCCGCTCAAACATCAGGAGATCATTTCCGGCATACCGTCAGACATGGTGATACTGAACTGGGATTACACACCCGGCGGCGAGATGATGGGGCAGACCGGGAAATTTTCGGAAGCCGGTCTGCCGATTGTCTGCTGTCCGAGTACAAACAGCTGGCAATCCCACGGCACACGAATCGATAAGGCCATGAAGAACATAGACGAATTTGCCGCGATAGCCGTTTCTCACGGCGCGGAAGGGCTTCTGAATACCGACTGGGGGGACTACGGCCATCGCAACCCCCTTGGGGTTAGCCTCGTGGCCGCCGCTTACGGCGGCGCGCACGCCTGGAATCACCAGGCTACCACCGGTATTTCGAAAACCGACTTCATCCGGTCGTTCTGTCTCCACACCTTCGGCGATCTTGACGGCCTGGTTGATCAATACGTGCTGGCCACCGGCGATGACCGTTATGAAACCTGGGCCTATCACTGTCTGATGGAAAGCATCTTTGAACCGACGAGCCACGGGCGGGGATTCTGCCAGGGAAAGCCCGTGATTGCAGCGGTGAAGCTATCGAAGAAGAAAACCGATGACATGCGGGGCGCGGCGACGAAGCTCGGCGGCGGCGCCGCCTGTCTTGATGCGTTTGACGCCCAATACGGCGAGGAACGGCGGTTTGAGAGGATAGCCCTGGAGGAGTATGTTCTCGCCAACCGGATGAATCTGGCGGCATTGAACAGACTTGAGCTTTCCGGTGCAATCAGGTCAGGCAAGAAACCCGGGAAGAAAAAACTGACCGATCACGAGCGCGAGTTGTTCGAGATACGGGATGATTTCCAGCGGCTCTGGCTGCTGCGGAGCAGGGTTTCCAGGCTCGAGGACAACCTCGCCGGTTTTGATGCGGTGATCGCGGAGGTCCGCGGCCGGATCGACGGCAAATGAATCATACATCCGCCTGACCTCCGTCTGATCGGGTGTTGTCGTTTCCGGTTTGTCGCCTGCCGCCGAGAATCGTCGGCAGGAGAGTCAGCGTAAGCCCGGCGCTCAAGACCATGGTAACCCACATCAGTACCGAAAGGATCACGTGGATTCGCAGTGGTGAGAAAATCATTGCCGTGAATCCGATCGATAGACCGATGGCGTTGGCGAGCACCGGGGTGGCGACATAATCGAGGGCTGATTTTGCCGGGTCTTTCTGTTTTCGGTCCCGGGCGTAGCGGAACAGCGACACGTAGTGTATCGCGTAGTCGATGCCGACACCAACGGTAAGCCCGGACATGATCCCCGTCAGGACGCTCAACTCAATACCGGCGTAGCCCATGGTACCGAACAGCCCAACAAGGGTCAGCAGTATCGGCAGTACGGCGGCGAGACCGAGCCACAGGTTTTTTTGGGTGAAAGCCGATAGAACAAACACAATCCCCGCGGCGAGCAGCAACGAATATAGTTGCTGGCTGATGATTCTGTCATTCATCGTCTTTATTGCAAATGCCGTTCCCACCGGGCGGATGTCTATTCCGCCTTGCCTTGAGCTCTCAGCGGTTACATCAATGAATGACTGAAGCGTGTCGTCTTCCAGGTCCGGGAGGAAAAAAACGGCGCGGCACAGCCCGGAGGACGAAATAAAGGTCCGGGAAAAGGAAGGATTCATCCCGGCGATGACGTTGGCAAGCATTTTTGCCGTAGTTGAGCTTGACGGGTAGCGCTCCACTCCGCGAATTACCGCGTTGGCGCGGGCGATGATCCGGTAGATCGACACGCTATTGGCGGCTATGCCCCTCTCCTCGGTCTTCTGCTGAAGGCTGAGGATCGCCTGTGCCGTCGCCGGATCGTAGGGATCGTCGATGTTAAAAACCGCGTATACCGGGATTGAGCCTCCGAGAATTTCCGTTACCTCATCGATGTTTTTCCTTACAGCGGTACTCGGTTTGTACATATCGATAATCGAAAAACTCGCCTTTAGCTTCAGTATCCCCGGCACAAATCCGCAGACAATCGCCAGGGCGATCACGACGGCGGGCCATCCTCTCAAGGAAGATACGACTTTCACCAGCGCTCCCCGCCGGTGTTTTTTTGCTGATACCAGCGGCTTCTGCCGGAGCAGCAGGACCGGAAGCACCAGCCAGGTGGCGAGGCCCGCGACAAGGATCCCCCCCGCGGCTGCGAGCCCCATCTGACGGATCGCCGGGCTGTCGATGAGCAGCATCGAGAGAAAGCCGGCCATCGTCGTCAACGTTGTCATGATGATGGGCACGCCTACGGCGGTCATGGTTTCACTTACGGCTTCCCTGTTACCGCTTCCCGCGGCAAGCCGGTCCATGACGTGGCTGGTGATGTGCAAGCCGTCCGCGCTGCCGAGGACGATGATGAAAATCGGTATGAGCACACTCAGGATGGAAACCGATCCGAGAATCCAACTCATGGCGCCAAGGGTAAGCACCGCGCCGATAATGGCCGGAATCATCGAGAGTGCTGTGGCTCTAAAACTTCCGATTCTCAACCGGAAGACTCCCAGCATCAGAATAATCGCGACAGGCGGTAGAACGGCGAGTATTCGCAGTACATAGGTGAATATCTCCGCTTCCAGGTAGGGTTCGCCGGATAGAAGGTAATCAAGCTTCTCTCCATCCGCCACGCGCCGGATATCACGGATTATCGGGCGCGGGTGTGCGTCTCCCGCGAGCATCAAACGGATGGTTGCCCAGAGCTTTCCGTTATGTTCGGTAAGGAGCGCTCCCCCGGTCATTTTTTTCAAGCTTTCTATCCGCGCTGCAAACGCCGCGTCACCGAGAGCGGCCATCGCCTCGGGAACCGGCCCCTCGACGGATGTTATCCCTTCGATTCCGCTCAGTTTCAAAACAAGTGCGGGAAGCGAGCGCAGCGACTCGACATCGTCCTCCACCCGTACAAGGAGAATCTGCTGATCGGCGTCGCCGAATGCCCGGCTCATCTCTTCCGCGGCATCGATATACTTCGAGCTCGAGGGCATGAAAACAGAGAAATCGGTAATGATTGACAGACGGGAGATTCCGATCACCGCCGTGATCACGCACGCGCCCACTATGAGTAAACTGATCCACCCGCGCCGGGTGAGCGCATCCACAAACCCGCTTATGCTGCTTTTCAATGTGTAACGTTCCGTTGCAGGAAGTCTAAAGAAGTTTACAGGCGGCGACAATAGAAGTAGCCGCGGGTCACGCAATCATTGTAAGCTCAAGCCTTATGAGTGAAAGCGGTATACGTGAAGCCCTGCCCAGTGACAATCAAGCCCTCATAGAGCTTGAGCGCGCCTGCCCTCAGGGAAGCCGCCTCGTCATGCATTCCGAGAGGTACGATTACTTTTACCGGGCAAAGCTGTTTGGCAACCATCATACAATCGTCGCGGTAGACCATGGCAGGATCTTTGGCGTGCTTGCCGCCACGTTGAAAAAGGTGCTGCTCGGCGGGGAAGAGACGACCGCCGCCTACTTCTATGATCTTCGGATTCACCCGGATTACCGGCGTACCGTCGCGGGCAGGAACATGCTCAAAGCCTGGATTGAGTTGGAGAAATGGGCCGCCGAGTCGGGCGCCGCTATCATGTACGGCGCCGTGAAGGGTGACAACGAGGTGATGCTGGGCATGCAGCGAAAGCGGAATGCTTACCGTTTTGCCGGTGAAATGCTCATCGCGAGCAGACCGGTATACAAGAAAAAGCCGGTTGACCTGGAGCCTGAGCTTGTGGATCTGAGCCGGGACGGCGATGAGCTTGCAACGATGGTGTTCGCCGAATATGGATCGCGCAATCTCTTTCCGGTTGAGCTTGTGAATACCTGTCTCACCCCGCCGATGCGGGAGACCGGTCTTTTCAGTTGTTACAGGTTGAGGAGCGGCGATTCCTGGGCGTCCGTGGGGTTGTACAGGATCTGCCGCGAGATCTGGATGCGGGTGGTCAAGTTGCCGTGGTATTACCGGACCGCCCGCCCGGTCTTCGAGACGCTCCGCCCCGTTCTCCCGCTTCCCGTTGTTCCGCGCGCCGGCGGTGAGGTGCGCTATTTTCACGTCTTCAATCATCTTGCAGGAGGGCCGCACGGTTTGGCGCTCTGGAAAACGCTCCTCTCCTTTGTGAATAATCTCGCGTTTGCCGAAGGCGTGACGCTCGTTACCGGTTGTTTCGACCCCGGGGACAGGTTTCTCCCGATGTTCAGCCGTGGCGCGATAAATACTATTTCGTACAAGACCGGTTACAAACCGCTGAAGAAGACGGACCGGGAGTATTCCTTTTCTCCGTTCGCCCCGGACGTGCGGGATATGGACTAGAAGGAAGCCGGCTA
>JAFGHN010000138.1 GCA_016930115.1 Spirochaetales bacterium
ACCTACCAGGAACTTGCGGCTTTTTCCCTGGGGCTTGGCCCCTGCTGGGGAGGATACGTCATGTTTGCCTGCCGCAACAACTGGCCCGATTTGCGAAATTTCCTTCATCTTCCCGAAGGGCATACCGTGTTTGGGGCGATGATGATAGGGTACCCGAATTACCCCTTCCAGCGACTACCGCTTCGAAGTGAAGCCGAAGTCTCCTGGATCGGCCAGAAAGGAGAGTAGATAGATTCATGGAAAGATGGCAATTAATTGTGATCGTTGTTGTAGCGTCGTCCGCCTGGTATCTGTACAAGCGTTTCGTCAAGAAAGAGAGACCATGGCGGGAAGGATACCGGCCCCCGCAGCCCGAGGTAGAAAACTGGTACTCGCAAACAATGGCGACAATCGACGACATGGATGAATCGGCGAGAGCGGAGAAAGAAGCCGCATGGAACACCATGCCCGAAAAGGACCGATTGGAGTTCAGCGAGAAGTTCCTACGCGATGAATTCGGCCAGCAGGCGGTCATGGGCTATAACCGCAAGCAACGGTTACAGATCGGTTTAGCCCGATTCACACAGGGCGGACCGGAAGGACAGCCTGAGGACCGGCAAGACGATAGCGCGGCACCCACGGAGTAATCGATAAGTCTCGCGGCAGCGGCGGCGTACGAGGATCGAGGGCCGATCTGCAGAGACGAGGAGGAACACCAGTGGCAAAAATGAGCAAGATTGGGCGGGTCATGCCGGCGGAACGCCGCTACGGCAATCATCTGCCCAAAATTGGCATCCGGCCGATCATAGACGGCAGGCGCCGCGGAATCCGTGAAGCGTTGGAAGACCGCACCATGCGGATGGCAAAGCAGGCAGCCGATCTATACTCCCGGCATCTCCGTCATCCCAACGGTGAAGCTGTGGAATGCGTTATTGCCGACAGCTGCATCGGCGGTGTGGCGGAAGCGGCGGCGTGTGAAGAAAAGTTTCACAACCTTGGCGTTGGTGTTTCCTTAAGTGTCACACCGTGCTGGTGCTACGGCTCGGAGACAATGGATGTTGATCCCTGGAGACCGAAGGCGGTGTGGGGCATAAACAGTACCGAGTATCCCGGCGCGGTCTATCTTGCCGCCGTACTGGCCGCGCATGCCCAAAAAGGCCTCCCCGCGTTCGGTATCTACGGCAGGGATGTCCAGGACGCAGCGGATGAGTCGATTCCCGGCGACGTGCAGGAGAAGCTGCTGCGGTTTGCCAGGGCAGGCCTTGCAGCCGCCTGGATGCGTGGAAAGGCCTATCTGTCTATCGGAAGCGTATCCATGGGAATTGCCGGGTCGATTGTTCAGGAATCTTTCTTCCAGGACTACCTGGGTATGCGGAATGAATACGCAGATATGTGCGAGATATCACGCCGTATCGAAGAAGGCATCTTTGACACCGATGAGTACGAACGTGCCCGGGAGTGGGTCAAGGCCAATTGCCATGAGGGGCGGGACAACAACCCACCGGAGATGCAGCTATCCAGAGAGAAAAAAGACGCCGTATGGGACTACGTGATCAAGATGACGATGATAGGGCGCGATCTGATGGTGGGTAACCCAAAACTGGCCGAACTTGGGTACGGCGAAGAGGCGATGGGACATTACGCGCTGGCCGCCGGTTTTCAGGGACAACGCCAATGGACCGATTATCTTCCAAACGGCGATTTCATGGAGGCGATACTCAACACTTCCTTCGATTGGAACGGAATCCGCCAACCCTTTCTCATGGCCACGGAAAATGACAGCCTGAACGGAGCTTGTATGCTTTTCGGTCACCTGCTTACGGGCACTTCACAGATGTTCAGCGACGTACGCACCTTCTGGAGCGCGGATGCGGTGGAGCGGGCCACCGGTTACCGCCCACAGGGACGGGCATCCGGAGGATTCATACATCTGATCAACTCGGGCCCGACAGCCCTGGATGCCACCGGCGAACAGAGCGACAGCGACGGCAACCCGGTAATAAAGCCGTTTTGGGAGATTACCTCTGATGAGGCGGAGAAATGCCTGAAAGCGACGCTCTGGCGGCCAGCGGAGCAGCAGTACTTTCGCGGCGGCGGTTTCTCGAGCGATTTCCTGAGCCGTGGAGAGATGCCGGTAACGATGTTCCGAATCAACCTGGTGAAAGGACTTGGCCCGATCCTCCAGATCGCCCAGGGGTACACGGTGGAACTGCCGGCCGAAGTGCATCAAGCGCTTGACGAACGCACAAACCCGACCTGGCCGACAACCTGGTTTGTACCCGAACTCACCGGAACGGGTCCCTTTACCGATGTGTATTCGGTCATGTCATCCTGGGGAGCCAATCACGGCGCGATCAGCTACGGTCATATCGGGCCGGACCTCATCACGTTGGCCGCGGTGCTCCGGATCCCCGTGAGCACCCACAACGTCGATGAAAAGGACATCTTCAGACCGGCGGTCTGGAACGCGTTCGGCATGGATACCGAGGGCGCAGACTTTCGTGCTTGCGCCAATTTCGGATCGCTCTACGGCTGATCCAGCCGATAGCGTTGGCGGCAGCCTGTCAAGATGTCACTTTGCCGACTCGAATATGGCGTCTATATCCTTCTTTGCCAGACGATGAAATCGACCGCCGTGTCCTCCGCCTTCCCACTTCTTGGTCATCTGCGGAATCAACGACGCGTCGATATTCGCCTCGCTGAGGGTGACAGGTAGACCCATCTTTCTCGTCCACGCTTCCAGGCGCGCTATGCCTTCAAGCGCGGTCCGTTCCCTGCTCATTGCCGTGGGATGAACGTCAAATACGTTGACGGCAAACTTGCAGAACCTGTCCAGATGGTCTTTGTACACATGCTTCATCCATGCGGGGAACAGAATGGCCAATGAAGCGCCGTGGGCAAGATCGCAGACCGCGCTGATCCTGTGCCCTAGCACATGGGAGGCCCAATCGACCTGACGGCCGACGCCGAGGGAATTATCATGGGCGATTTTGCAGGCCCACATTATCTCGGCCCGATAATCATAATTATCCGGCTCCTCCAACTGGAGCGGGCCGATAGTGAGGATGGCTCTCATCGCCGCTTCGCATTGGAAATCCGTTGTCACTACGTGAGGAACGTCCGTGAAATAGCGTTCCATGATATGAGAAAAGGCATCATAGGTGCCGCAGGCAGTCTGATAAGGGGGGAGTGACATGGTGAGCTCGGGATTCAAAATGGCAAACTGAGGGCGGATTACATCGACATCGACAGATTCCTTCTGGCCCGTTTCCTCGTTTGTAACAACGCAACTGTTGCTGCTCTCGCTTCCGGTGCCCGGAAGGGTCAGTATCGAACCGGTGGGTAGCGTCTTTTCGCAGGGTGCTTTCTTCAGGAACAGATCCCAGACATCTCCGCTGTACAGCGCGCCAAAGGCAATCGCCTTCCCCGAATCGATAACGCTTCCGCCGCCGATATTCAGCACGAAATCTATGCCTTTCGAGCGGCAGATCTCAATCCCTTTCTTGATGAGCGAAAGCCGCGGATTTGCCACAACACCGCCGAGCTCGGTATACTCGACGCCGGCGTCTCTGAGCGACTTGATGACCGGGTCATAAACGCCGATTAACTTGAGAACATCCTCACCGTAGTGGTGCAGCAAGATGTTTTTGGAATACTGAGAAACGATTTCCCCTACACGCTCTTCCATTTTCCTGCCGAAATAGATTGTTGTCGGATTCTTAAAAGTGAAATTTTCCATTCATAGCCTCCCTTTTGCACCGATAGGACTTCCGTAGTGATCCGAATTCTGTTGAAACCCTCATTTTGCGGTCTCTCAGCGACAAAAATGGCATTTAAACGTGTCTTTTCCCATCTCTTATCCACCAAATCGCCAGTTTCAACAGAATTCGGATCAGTACGTAAAACTCACTATGGGATACTTGCTTGAGAGAGAAACCGGCGACAGTACCGGCGGGACGATTACATCAGATCTTCTGAAATGTCCGCTGTCTTATCTTCGAGAGGTATTCCGCAAAACATCGACAGAGTCTCGGCGATCCTTCTGCCCTGGCCAACCGCGCCGCCTTTTACCATGTCCAGTTTGTAAAAAACTCCCGCTTCATCCACGATTGCCAGCAATGCGGCTTTGCGCGCCATCCAGCGTGAATACTTCGGCCGGTCGGTATACTTCATTCCGGGTTCAAAAAGAACCACTTTCCGTAACGTGTCGAGGGGCATGCGCTTCTTTGAGTAAAGGAAGAGGATACCGAGGTTTCTTTCAAAAGAGTTGGTCTTCCTATCGAAAATCCACCGTTCCAGATACAGCGCCGCAAACAGACAAATCAGAATGATGAAAAAAGAAATTCCGTTGAACCGCGACAATAAGGGCCCGTCTGAGGCGCTTATGACCGAAACTAAAATAAACACGGCCATAACCAGGAAGACTATCCTGAAAGCCAGCGAGGTTGAGTAAACGATTTTATCTTTGCCGTGTTCTCTCAGGCTTGGATTGAACAACTGCGATTCTCCTTGGCAATATGATCGAGGCAAAAACCTCAATGCGCACGAAAATACCTGACTTCAAGCATTCGACG
>JAFGHN010000019.1 GCA_016930115.1 Spirochaetales bacterium
CGATGTTCCGGTTATTCTCGATGCAAAGAGGAACGACATTGGGGCGACGGCCGAGGCTTACGCAAAGGGAGTGTTCGATTTTCTCGGCGCGGACGCGGTGACGCTAAACGCCTATATGGGAAAGGACTCCATCGATCCCTTTCTCAACTACAGTGATCGTGGCCTATTTCTTCTGTGCAGGACTTCGAATCCCGGCGCAGCGGACTTTCAGACACTTATGGTTTCAGAAAAGGGCAGCGAAGAGCCGCTTTACGTGAAGATCGCGAAAACGGTCTGTCGCTGGTCGGACGCGATAGGACTTGTTGTTGCCGGAAACGATACAGAGTCGCTAGCAGCGGTACGCTCAGAGCTTCCCGAAGTCTGGATTCTCGCTCCGGGTATCGGCGCACAAGGCGGCAGCATCGGCGAGGCGATAGCCGCGGGGATTCGAAGAGACGGTCTTGGAATTCTTCCACATGTCAGCAGAGGAATCTCCGGCGCCGCCGATCCTGGAAAGGCGGCGAAGAAGTTGCGTGACGAGCTCAACGAGGCGAGGGACAGGGTTCTCGAGACTCCGCCCCGTGTCGTTCCCGGCGGCGCCGCAGCGCGCCGGCACGCAGACCTGCGCCGGCAGCTCCTTGACGGTATGATCGATGCGGGGTGCTTCAGGCTCGGCGAGTTTGTCCTGAAATCGGGTATTACGAGCCCGTTCTACGTTGATTTGAGGCGGATCGGGTCTGACCCTTCACTCCTCAGGCTCGCCGCGGAAGCCTATTCGCAAATGGCAGAAAACCTGGCGTTTGACAGAATTGCCGGCATACCCATGGCGGGCCTTCCACTCGCGACGGCGCTGAGCCTTGGGATCAACAAACCTCTCGTTATCCCGCGACCCGAACGGAAGGACCACGGAACGGGCAACTCGGTCGAGGGAGAGTTCAAACCCGGCGACCGGGTGCTTCTCCTCGACGATCTGATAACCACAGGCGGCGCCAAGCTCGAGGCGGCAGAGGTGCTGCGGGCTTCGGGTCTGATTGTCGAAGATCTCGTGGTGCTTATCGAACGCGGAACCAAGGGGCGGGCCGATATTGAAGATGCCGGGATGAAGCTTCACGCCTTTGCGCACATCGAAGAGCTCCTGGATGCGTGCGACAGACGCCACATGCTTGACGGCGGCATGCGTGAAAGAATCGAGACGTTTCTCAAGAAATAGAGTTAGCAGGAAAACCTTCACCGACGCATAAATCGGTAGTACCTTTGTCCCGCGGAACCTTTGAAAGAGAGGTGGCAGAGGTGATCGTAGCAGCTCCAAAAGAAACAAAACCAGGCGAGACACGCATACCGCTGGTACCGGAGACCGTGAAGAAGCTGGTCGCCGCCGGGATGCAGGTCCGCGTTGAGAGCGGCATCGGTGCGGCGTGCAATTTTTCTGATCCTGAGTACCGTGAAGCCGGCGCTGAAGTTGCAGTCGACAGGCCGCGGCTCCTGGGTGAGGCCGACACGGTGCTCAGATTGAACAAGCCCCCTCTGGATGAGATCGATCTGCTCAAGAGCGGCTGCGTTCACATAAGCTATCTTGACCCTTTCTCCGATAAAACCTTGATCCAAAAACTGGCGGACGCCGGTGTTCAGGCCGTATCGATGGAGCTCATCCCCCGCTCCACCCGTGCCCAGAAGATGGACGCCCTCAGCTCGCAGGCCTCCCTGGCGGGGTATGTCGCGGTCATTATGGCGGCAGAGCGGCTCGGTTCGATCTTCCCGATGATGACGACGCCCGCCGGCACCATTCAGCCGGCAAGGGTGTTTATTATAGGGGCGGGGGTGGCCGGGCTCCAGGCGATTGCCACGGCGAAACGGCTCGGCGCACGCGTGGACGCTTTTGATACACGACCAGTTGTGGAGGAACAGGTCAAGTCGCTTGGCGCGCGCTTTGTCAAGGTCGATCTTGGCAGCCAGGAACAGACAAAGGACGGGTATGCAAAAGAGCTGACTGAAGAGCAGCTTGAGAAACAGCGGGAGGTGATGGCGAATCAGTGCGCCCTCTCAGACATCGTCATAACTACCGCGCAGGTTTTTGGACGGAGGGCGCCGTTAATTATCACACAGCGGATGATCGACAGGATGAAACCGGGCGCGGTGATCATCGATATGGCGGTTGAAACCGGCGGAAACGTGGAAGGCTCGAGTCTTGACCGCGAAATAACAAAGAACGGTGTAACGATACTCGGGTACTCCAATCTTGCCGGGAGAGTACCGGTAACCTCGAGCCGCATGTACTCGAGCAACCTCGGGAGTTTCGTGACGGAGTTCTGGAACAAGGAACGGGGCACCCTTGATCTCAATCCGGCAGATGAGATCATCTCCGGGTGCATGGTGACCTCCGGAGGCCGTATTGTGAACAAGAAGCTAGGGTGACAGGAGGAGCGGATGATTGTTTTTTTGGCGTTTATTCTTATGTTATCTATTTTCCTCGGATTTGAGGTCATTTCGAAAGTCCCGTCGACGCTTCACACGCCGCTCATGTCCGGGTCAAACGCTATATCAGGGATAACGTTGCTAGGCGCCCTCGCCGCGGCCGGTGCGCCGGGTATGGGCTGGGTGGGCATTTTGCTTGGGACTCTGGCGGTCGCCTTTGCTACGATCAACGTCGTGGGCGGGTACTTTGTGACCGACAGGATGCTGAGCATGTTCAAGAAGAAGGAGCAGAAGAGCTGAGATGGATCTTGCCATAAACCTGACCTATATTCTGTCGGCGGCGTTGTTCATCTTTGGTCTAAAAATGCTCGCTTCGCCGCGCACAGCCAGGATGGGCAACCTTGTTTCCGCCGTCGGGATGCTCATCGCCGTCGTGATGACACTCATGAACAGGGGTATCCTGGATTTCAAGTGGATAGCCCTGGGACTCACCGCCGGTTCTCTTATCGGTGTTTTCGCCGCGAGACTAATAGCGATGACGGCGATGCCGGAGATGGTCGCAATTTTCAATGGATTCGGGGGCATAGCAAGCCTCCTGGTCGGGTGGTCGGTCTATCATCGGGCGCCCGGAATTGAGCTCTTTCTCGTCATTTCAATCCTCCTCTCGGTTCTTATCGGCGGCGTGACCTTTACCGGCAGCCTTGTCGCTTTCGGAAAACTCAACGGGGTGATCGGGAGCAAGCCGGTGCTCTATCGCGGTCAGCACATCGTCAATTCGCTGGTGCTCATCGGTATCGTCACGCTGGCGGTGCTCTTCGGCCTCCAACCCGCCGGCGGCTATCTCTTCTTTCTCCTTCTCGTTGCGATGTCGTTGGTGTTTGGGGTTCTGTTTGTCATCCCGATAGGCGGGGCCGACATGCCCGTGGTGATTTCTCTGTTGAACAGTTTCTCCGGTCTTGCCGCGTGCGCCGCCGGATTTGTCATCGAGAATAACCTGCTCATCGTCGCGGGGGCGCTCGTTGGTGCGAGCGGTATTATCCTCACAAATATCATGTGCAAGGCGATGAACCGATCGCTCAAAAACGTGCTTTTCAGTGGATTTGGGGCGGCGGATACGAGCGGAAGCGGTGAGCTCACCGGCGAAGTGAAACCGATCAGCCCTGAAGACGCTTTTCTGATACTCGAAGCGGCAAGTTCGGTGGTTGTGGTACCGGGCTACGGTCTGGCGGTGGCCCAGGCGCAACACGTGGTGAAAGAACTTGCCGATTTGCTTGAAGCAAACGGCGCGGAGGTGAGGTACGCCATTCACCCCGTCGCAGGCAGAATGCCCGGTCACATGAACGTGTTGCTCGCCGAAGCAAATGTGCCTTACGACCAGCTTGCCGAGATGGACGATATCAACAAGACCATGGAAACGGTGGACGTGTGCCTGGTAATCGGCGCAAACGATGTCGTGAATCCCGCCGCCCGCGAGGATGAAAACAGCCCGATATATGGAATGCCCATTGTCAACGCCGATTACGCGCGCACGGTATTCGTGCTGAAACGTTCAATGGCGTCCGGTTTTTCAGGTATCAGCAATCCGCTCTTTTTCAAAGAGAATACACGCATGCTTTTTGGTGACGCGAAAGCCTCGATTCAGGCCCTGATCGGCGAATTCAAGGGTTTGTGACCGCCGGTTCACCCTGTCGATCAAGCAGAGACTGAATCGTGATATTATCGAAGTATTCGTTGATATGTTCTGAGGTTGCCTGCCACATATCGCGGGTAATGCAGTCTCCGGCTCTTTCGCAGGGCGAGCGGGGATCTGTATCGGATGTGCACGGCGTGAGAGATATTTCTTCTCCCACCGCGTCGAAAATATCCTTCACCGTAATTTGATCCGGGGATTTGTCAAGCTGAAACCCGCCGCCGGGTCCTCTCGTTGATTTGATGATTCCGGCTTTTCTCAGTTTGAAGAAAATCTGTTCAAGAAACTCCGGCGAAATATCTTCACTTTCGGAAAGCTCCCTGATCGATATCGGTTTTCCTCTATCAGAAACGGTCAGTTTCAATACAGCTCTGAGTCCATAGCGCCCGCGGGTTGTGATACGCATTCAACAGCACTCCATTCTCTCTCGGTCTTTGTTATATATTACCGCATTGTTCATATATATAAAAGAGTGGAATGGCAAATCACGGAAAATTCATGTAGTGATCCGAATCCTGTTGAAACCTGCATTCTGTAGGCTCCCGATAACAAAAATCCGCGTTAAACCGCCGTTTTCCGCCTTTCGTGCACCGATCAGAGCGTCTTCAACAGGATTCGGATCAGTAAGAGAGACTAAGCGGTCAAGTATTCACGCGTTCTACGTATTCGCCGGTATCGGTGTTTACCAGTATCTTGTCGCCGGATTTTATGAAGATAGGCACTTTCACCTGGAGACCGGTCTCGCAGACGACCGTTTTTGTAGCGCCGGTTACGGTGTCTCCCTTCACGGCGTCCTCGGCCGCTGATACCGTATAGGTTTCCTTCAAAGGAATTTTGATGCCCAACGGAATCGATTCCCACATGACGATATCGTAGGTATCGCCTTCCTTCATGAAGTCTTTCTTTTCCTCGAAGCCGGCCATTGGTATTTCGAACTGTTCATAGGTATCCGTATCCATGAAATGGTAGGCGGATTCATCGGCATACAGGTATTGCGAAGGGTGCTCTTCAACAACGATCTCTTCCACCGATTCATGGCTTTTGATGACCGGTCGCTGCACGAGCCCCGTTTTTACATTTTTTAGCTTCACCCGGACAAAGGCCTGGCCCTTCCCCGGTTTGACGAACTCTCTCTCGGTGACCAGATGCGGTTCATCCTTGAGTAGAATATACATGCCTTTCTCTATCGATCCTGCTTTAACCATAGGTAGAAACCTCGTGTAATCCCCGCGCCGAATTGCGGGGGAGTATATCAAATTGTCTTTTCTTGTGCATCCCCATACCGTAACGTGAATGGCATCACTTGAGCTATCGAATCAGACCCGGAGAGAACCATGAGCAGTCTGTCCAAACCCAACGCCACTCCTGAGCAGGCCGGGTGGCGGGTATCATAGATGTCGGGAAACGATTCATCTGTCTGTTCCGGCCTTCCTGCTTTCCGGAGCTCCGTACCTTCGCGCTTGAAATATGCAGCCACCTCCGCCGGGGATACCATTTCCGTGAAGCAGTTGGCGATCTCCACACCACTCAGGTAAAGCTCCCATCTTTCCCTCCACGGGGTTCCGGCTTTCTGCTTTGCCAGACACGAAACCTGGGCCGGATAATCGAGAAGCGCGACCGGTCTTCCCACGGGCAGTTGCTGTTCCACTTCAGAAAGAAGGATCAGATGGAATAACTCCGGCCAGTCGGCATCCAAGGCGGGCGTGAGCCCCAATCTTTCGGCTTCTGTCCGTAATGCCCGGGTCTCGCCGCAGGCGCAGAGATCGATTCCGGCGTACTTACTGAATGCCTCTTCAATTGTCATCCGCAGAACAGGCGGTGAAACGGCGGCAGCCGCGGAAGCGGTGAGATCAAGGCGGGTGCAGAGCCGTTCAAGCAACGCTTCGGTTGTTTCAATCGAAGCGATATAGTCTGCGTTCACGGTGTACCATTCGAGCATCAGAAACTCAGGGCTGTGCAGCCTTGAAAGCGGTTCACGGTCCCTGAAACACCTCGAAAACTGGAAGATGCTTCCGGAACCCGCGGCCACCAGCCGCTTCATGTAGAACTCAGGGGAAGGGAGGAGAAAGACAGGTGTGCCCGGCCCATCGCCGGCCCCGTGGATGGTGGTATTCAGAAGGTCTATTGTAGGCTCAGGTATGACCTTTCCTGAAACAACCGGAGTATCCACTTCAAGGTATCCCGCCTCTTCAAAAAAGCGACGGATTTCCCGGACGCAGCTCGCCCTGAACCTGAGAATCTCGCGATCCATGTTCAGCCGATTGCTATCATTCGTTCCACAGGTTTCAGCGCACGGCGGCGGATATCTTCATCGAGCTCCACCAGGTATCTGTTCTTTTCCAGTGACGCGAGGGTGTCTTCCAGGGTGATTTCGGCCATGTGGGGACAGCGGATTGAGCAGAGCCTCAAGAGCTCCTTGTCCGGCCGGGCGGCGGCGATGTTGTCTCCCATGCTGCACTCGGTAAGCAGGAGATAACGAGGCGCGTTGACCTCTTCAACGTAGCGGATCATCGCCGCCGTGCTTCCCGAGAAATCGGCCTCCTCAACTACCTCCCGGCTGCACTCCGGGTGGGCGAGAACCACCACGTCGGGAAACTGACGCCTGATTGTCTTGATCTCCTCAACCGTGAAGCGCTCGTGCACCTCACAGCGGCCGTGCCACCCGATGAGCTCGTAAGTCACCTGTTCGGCGCCTGTCTGCCTCGACGGCCGCGGTGTTCTTGACGGAATAATAATGCGTTTGCCGGTCTCGGCGGCGGTGTTTCTTGCCAGGTATTCGTCGGGCAAGAAAATGACCTGATCGGTCTTGAGGCTCTCCACCACTTTCGCGGCGTTGCCGGACGTACAACAGATATCGGATTCCGCTTTCACATCGGCATAGGTGTTGATATACGTCACCACAGGAACGCCGGGATACTTCTCCCGTAACTGCCTGACGTCCTGTGCGGTAATGCTTTCCGCGAGGGAACAACCTGCTTTCGGCGAAGGGATAAGAACCGTCTTCTCAGGATTGAGAATTTTCGCGGTTTCCGCCATGAACTTCACACCGCAGAATACGATAATGTCCTTGTCGGTTCCGGCCGCTTTCCTGCACAATTCGAGGGAATCACCGGTGAAATCGGGTATCGAGTGGAAGAGTGCCGGCTCCATGTAATTGTGGCCCAGAATAACCGCGTTTTTTTCTTCTTTCAGCCTGTTTATCTTTGCCGCGAGCTCGGCTTTGACCCGCAGCTCTACATCCGGGACTACGTCTCCCAATTTCGACTTCAGTTTTGCATATATCTGTTCTGTCATTTCCACGCTATGCCGCCTTTCGAGCAAGCTAACAATAGTAATATCGATTGCAATCGTCAAGCGAATGTCGTACTATGGGCGCCATGACCCCGGATGACTACCTTCCGCTTGTGCGGCTTGCGCTCCGGGAAGATCTTGGCGACCGCGGGGATATAACCACAGATGCCGTTTTCTCCGGTGAAATTGCCGGAGCGCTGCTTGTAAGCAAAGATTCAGGGATACTCGCCGGAGCCGAGATTTTCGCTGCTGTTTATAGAGAGCTGGACCGCGCCATCTCGGTGACTTTCCAGAAAAACGACGGCGACGTCCTGCAGCCTGGGGACACGGTGGCCGTCGTCAACGGGCCGGTTGCATCGATACTCTCAGGTGAGCGCGTTGCGATTAACTTCCTCTCGTTCCTTTCGGGTATCGCATCGGGTACGAAACGATTTGTAGATGCCGCCGCCGCCGGAGGACGGGCAGTAGTTCTCGATACCAGGAAAACGCTTCCGGGGTACCGGATGCTGTCCAAATACGCGGTGCGCACAGGAGGCGGGCGGAACCACCGTACCGGTTTGTACGATATGGTGCTGATAAAAGACAATCACATCGATTTCTCAGGTTCAATAACACGGGCGGTGGAGCGTGTCCGGTCAAGATGGGGAAGAGAATACAGGATCGAAGTGGAATGCCGGACGCTCGAGGAAGTGAGAGAGGCCTTGGCTTGCGGAGTCGATGTGGTGATGCTCGACAATATGGACGAAAAGACAGTGAAGGAAGCCGTATTGCTCAGAGAGGGTCCCGGGTCCGGCCACTTCGAACACGCCGGCATCGAGTTTGAGGCATCCGGAAATATCAATCTCAAGACCGTCGGCACCATGAGCGGTACCGGCGTTGACTATGTGTCCGTCGGCAGCATCACGCATTCCGTGAGGTGCTTTGATTTTTCTATGAAAACGGAAGTTTCTTCATGACCAATGGTAAAAGACACGAATTTGATCTACTCATCATCGGAGCGGGAGTCGCAGGGTTGAGCGCCGCAATCAACGTCGCGGAGCGCGGTCTGTCGGTGGCGGTTCTGAACAAAGAGCAGGATGTCCTTGAGAGCAATACGCGGTACGCCCAGGGGGGCATTGTCGGGCCGAGCGAGGAAGATACGATAGAGCTGCTTGAGAAGGACATCTTTTTTGCCGGTGCACAGATGAATTCCATCGACGCAGTCAAGCTGCTCGCCAGTGAAGGGCCCGGTCTCGTAGAGAGCTTTCTGAAGGACAAGATAGGCGTACCTTTCACAAAGGATGAAGACGGAAACCCAGCGTTGACCCGGGAGGCGGCGCACTCGGTCCGGCGGATTTTTTACGCTCAGGACCAGACCGGAAATGCCATCGAGCGCTCACTGCATGCGTATGCTCACAAAACAAAGGGGATCCATTTTTTCCCCGGCCATACGGCCATAGACCTGATCACAAACACCCACAGCTCGACCGATCCCCAGGAAAAGTACCGGAAAATGCGCGTTTTTGGCGCATATGTTTTTGATGAAAAGAGCGCGAAGGTTTCGGCGTTCTTTGCACCGGCAGTTATCCTTGCCGCCGGCGGTGTGGGGAACCTTTTTCTCCATACCTCGAATCCGGTTGGCGCCACGGGAGACGGGATTGCCATGGCGTACAG
>JAFGHN010000139.1 GCA_016930115.1 Spirochaetales bacterium
ATTGGGGAGAGAAGGATTTGAACCTTCGAAGGCGTAGCCAACAGATTTACAGTCTGCCCCCTTTGACCACTCGGGAATCTCCCCCAAATTTCGCAAACGTTACACAAAATGCCAGAAGCTGTCAAGTTTTACGCTGTTGAGAAAAACAAATGATTCCGGATTGCCTTCAGCCCGGGAGCAAAGACCGTCTATCCAAGCGCCACGTCAAGAAACATCATCACCGCAAACCCTGCCATTGCCCCGATGGTGCTGATGTCATCATGATTCTCTTTCGCGGCAGGGATTAGCTCTTCGACAACAACATAGACCATGGCTCCGGCGGCGAAAGCAAGTGCGTAGGGCAAAAGCGGTCTCATCAGAACAACGGCAACGGCACCGAGCACCCCCGCAATAGGCTCTACAACTCCGGAAAGCTGACCGTAAGTGAACGCCTTGAGCCTTGACATCCCCTCGCGTCTGAGAGGAACTGAGACCGAGGTCCCCTCAGGGAAGTTCTGAAGCCCGATACCAAGTGCCAGCGCTATGGCGCCGGCAAGAGAAGCTGACGGGATACCCGCCGCCAGCGCTCCAAAGGCGACACCGACGGCAAGTCCCTCGGGTATATTATGAAGTGTGATGGCAAGCACCAGCAACACGCTCCGTTGCCAGGTTGTCGATATACCTTCCGCGTCTTCCATTTTCATTCCCCGATGGAGATGCGGGAGAAGCCTATCCGCAATCCAGAGGAAAGCCCCTCCGGCGAGAAAACCTGTCACAGCGGGAAACCAGGGCCTGTTACCCATACTTTCGGCAAGATCTATGGCCGGCGCGAGAAGCGACCAGAAGCTTGCGGCGATCATCACTCCGCTGGCAAATCCCAGCATTCCGTCCAGCACTTTTCGGTTTATAACTTTGAAAAAAAATACGAGCCCCGCTCCCGCGGCCGTGACTAGCCAGGTGAAACAAGTGGCGAGCAACGCCTGCAGGATGTGATCTAACCCTTCAAACCATTCAACAATCATGCATCTTTCCTCCTGGACTCTTTAGCAAGAAGCCGGCTTTTCCATAACGCGCTCTATTTCCTTTTCCACTGGCAAGAATATTATTGAAACGTCACCCGGAAAGCAAGAATATCGCCATCGGCGTTTTGTTTGACTATTTTCGTCCTGATTTTTTATATTACAATAACAGTTATAAAAAAACAGAAAACTGGAACGGAGAAACAAAGTATGCCCAAAAAAAACATGACCTCTATCAACATCAATGATTTGAAAGTGAAGCTGCCCGATTATCAGAAAGAACGACTTGACGACCTCGCATTCTTGACGGCCATGACGCTGGTGCTCATGGGTAATTACTCGCAAACCGGGCACTTTGGCGGGCCTCTTGCTTACACCCACTATACGCTGGCCACTCACTTGCTTGGCCCGCAGATGGGCGGGCTCCGCTACGACTACCGGCGCCCCAAACACCCCTTTGCTGACAAATTCATGCTGGCCGGCGGGCACAACGCCCCGGTAACCTATGCGCTCTGGATGATAATGGGAGCTGCACTGGCAAGAAAACACGCCGAGACGGGGGACAAAAAGTATTGGGTAGATCCGCGGATTGCCATACTGCCCATCGACGCACTGGGGTTCCGGCGATCTCAGTCGGCCTTGAAGACGCTGCTTGAGGAACATGACCTTGTAGATCACCTCTTGATGAAGCAGGCAAGCTTGAGAGGTATCCGCGCACTGTCCGGACATGCGGAGACCACCGACCTCACAAACGATGTAAACAGCGGCCCTTCGGGGATCGGGATTGCCACCGCCGCCGGAAAAGCCGCATTCTGGGACGTCGTTGGCGCGCCCAGCACCCTGAAAGTCATTGGCCTTGAAGGTGAGTTCGCCTTGACCTCAGGGCACTCCCAGGAAATGAAAACCCAGGCAGTCGCGCAACAGGTGGGGAAAAGGTTGAGAATACTGCTTTCATACAATAACGCGGGAATCGACGACGAGTTACTGGGTAGCGTCATCGGACCTCAGTTCGACTCTTACAACATAAAGGATCAGTGGTCCTCATACGGTTGGAACGTGCTGACTCTGGATAACGGAAACGATTTTGATCAAGTTGCCGCCGCCTTGAAGGCGATGGAAGATACTGATACGGCGGATCGGCGCCCGATGATCGTCATCGGCAACACCGTGAAGGGATGGTGGCCGGCAGCTGTAAACGGGGACATACCGGGATACGGTAAGCAGATCACCGGCCCGGGAAGCCACGCCTATTCCTTCCCGATGAACGGGGATTATTTTCAGGCTTTGGCGGGCTCTTTTGAAAAGCGCTTTGGCGTCGAGTTTCAAGGAATCCGCGACGGGGCGGTCACCGATACCCGGGAGAGGCTGATCCAATTCAAGACCAATATCGACATCGTCATGTCAATACTGGACCGGGAGGGTCTGGGGGATTGGCTGGCAGACCGGCTGGTGGACATTGGTGAATCGGTGGATGATAACACCCCGTTGCGTATCGACCGTAATACCGATCCTTTCCTCGATCCGAGGCTCGAAGTGAAAAACCTGCCCGTAGAGCCCCAGACGGTAACCGCGCGCAATCCGGTGTCCGGGGAGGAGAAAAAGGTCACCATCACACTTTTCGAGGAACCGGGGAAGGCCCGGGGGGCCCGCCGGGCGATTTCAGAAATCATCAAATGGATGAACTACGTTACCGAAAACCGGTTCCTGACCATCGCCGCGGATCTTGCTGAATCGATAAATGTCGAGAAAGGCTCAATTTGGGGCCACTATGACCCGGTAAGAAATCCATCAGGTACGCGCCTGAAGGCTACCATCCAGGAAGCCGGCAATGCTCTGACCGCAATTGGCCTGGTGAGCCAAACCGTATCCTTAGACCCCAAGCAGCATGTCGGCGTATGGGCGATGAGCGGCAGCTATGGAGCGTTTACCCCATTGATGTACCTGCCCGCCCGCGTTTGGAGCCAGCAGAACCAGGACAGCCCTTTCCGGCTGGGTGTTTTGCACATCCTTGCCGGTCATTCCGGCCCCGAAACCGCGGCGGACGCCCGCACGCACTTCGGTATCTACTCTCCCCAGGTCTGGAAGTTATTCCCCAGAGGTCAGATCATCAATCTGAACTTCTGGGATTACAACGATGTAGCTCCGGCTTATTTCGCGGCGGCGGAGATTGCTGCTCGTGATCCAAAGGTTGGAATCATCGTATTGGAAGTCGCCAGGCCCGACTTCCCGGTGCGGGACCGGAGCACCTTTGCCGACAAAGATCTGAAAGCAGCGGCCAAAGGATATTACCTCATCCGGGATTTTAAACCCGGCAAGCCCAAGCAGGGTTATGTACTCGTTCAGGGTTCATCATCGACATCCAACCTTGTGAATATTCTTCCAAGACTGGATGAAGAAGGCATAAACGTGCGGGTCATTTCCGCTATAAGCGAGGAGTTGTTCCTGCGCCAGCCTCAGAAGTACCGTGAATCGGTGTTGCCGCAATCGGCTCTGTGCGATCTCATGGTGGTAAGCACCGGAACCCGGCGCGTCTCGCCCCTGAGTGACGCAGGTCCCTTGACCGACGAATACTCTCTTTATTCCGACTGGAATAACGAATGGCTTACCGGCGGCACCGAGGGTGACGTAATCGCTGACGCCCATCTGGACCCAGAATCGATATTCGTCGGTATCAAACGATTCGCCGAAAACCGGGAAAGACGCATTTCGAGTATGAGAGGCAAGCTGACCCACTTCGTGCAATAGGGAACATCGGAAACTACCGACCACATTGGTATACTCTCTACCAGGTGAGGAGAAGCGATGAAAACACTCAGAGCCGCGGTTGTACAAGCGGCGCCGGTCCTGTTTGACAAGGAAGCAACCATAGAAAAAGCTTGCGCGTTGATACAAGAGGCCGGCGCGGAAGGAGCCGATATCGTGCTGCTGCCCGAGGCGTTCGTTCCGGCTTATCCCCGCGGTCTCACCTTCGGCATCGTGATGGGTGACCGCAGCGACCCGGGCCGGGCCCTCTGGCAGCGCTACTGGGACAACGCGGTGGACATCCCCGGCCCGGAGATTACAGCGCTCGGCCGGGCGGCGAAAGACGCGTCCGTCTTTCTGGCAATCGGCATTATCGAACGTGATTCAACGTTCAGCCGCGGGACGCTTTACTGCACGCTGGCATACTTTGGACCCGACGGGAACTTGCTCGGAAAACACCGGAAACTGAGGCCCACGGCGGCCGAACGCTTGATTTGGGGCGAAGGCGACGGAAGTACGCTGCCCGTTTTCGAGACGGATTTGGGGCGGATCGGCGGCCTGATCTGTTGGGAGAACTACATGCCCCTGGCACGGATGGCTCTTTACGGCCGCGG
>JAFGHN010000140.1 GCA_016930115.1 Spirochaetales bacterium
AAGTTGTTCCATGTCATCGAACAGTTCCGTTATATCTCGAAACAAGGCGGGAGATTGTCGGTAGAGCTCAAAAGCGGCGGCGCCGATACCTTCATAGTGTTCCTCCAGCACCGCTTGGAGCTGCTCTAACTGCGAACTCACCGAGCGCTGTTCATCGGCGACATCCTTGAGACCGCGCTCCAGCTCCCGCAGCCTGTCAAGTGTTCTGTTCTTCTCACGGATTTCGCCACGTATCTGCTTGACAGAAGACAACTTCTCTCCAAAGGTTTCTTTCCATGCCCCCTCGCTCTTCGTTGTGCTGAGGGCATCGCCAAGTGAAATACACCCAAGCCGCCCGGTTTCTTCCAGCGCCGCGACTTTTCCAGTTATCCTTCCGCGTAAATTTTCGAGGTCAGCCATTTGTACCATGGCATGATACTACACTCACAGCCGGAAATTTGACAAGCCGCGATAGCCCAGGCAGGCGATAGCTCGGCGGTTTGCCTTGACCACGTACTTGCCGGGCTCATACAATTGATCCATGGCACAGACACGCACCCGGGGACTGACAAAAAATATCGGGTTCATTTCGTTCAGGATTTCGGGCACCGATGGGGTTTCCCTCGAAACGATGAAATGGGCGGAAGTGCTTGAGAAACACGGACACAGATGCTTTTTCATGGCCGGGGAGCTCGATCTTCCGGAAGAACGATCTCATGTGGTGCCGGAAGCCCATTTCACCCACCCCGAAATAAAACACCTGTACCGGCTTGCTTTTTCTCAGACCTCCCGCCCCCGGGAATTGACCGCCGGTCTGCACAAGTACCGGGAGCTTATCAAGGGTCAACTCTACCAGTTCGTCAAGCGGTTCGATATCGACGTGCTCATCGCGCAGAACGTGCTGACGATACCTTTGAACATCTCCCTTGGCATGGCGCTGACCGAATTCATAGCGGAAACGGAAATATTCACCATAGCGCACCATCACGATTTCTTCTGGGAACGCAAGCGGTTCTTAAGAAACTGCGTGTGGGACTACTTCAACGCCTGCTACCCCCCGCATCTGAACTCGGTTCAGCATGTGGTCATCAATTCATCGGCCCAGAATCAGCTTGCCCTGCGCACGGGAATCGCCGCGACGATTATTCCAAACGTTATGAAGTTTGAATCGCCGCCCGCGCCGGTTGATGAATACGCCAGTGATGTCCGCAAGGCAATGGGGATAGACGAAAACGAATACATGATCCTGCAACCCACCCGCGTTGTACAGAGAAAGGGAATCGAACATGCGATTGAGCTGGTAAGAAGGTTGGACAAGAACGCCACTCTGGTAATCACCCACGCCTCCGGTGACGAAGGCTACGAGTACGAGCAGCGCATCCGCGAGTACGCCCAGCTTCTCGATGTGCACGCGCTGTTCATACAGGATATCATCGGCGACCGCCGCGGCACGACGCAGGACGGCAGAAAAATATACTCGCTGCAGGATATCTATCCGCACGCCGACCTGATCACTTATCCCTCTCTCCAGGAAGGATTCGGCAACGCCTTCCTGGAAGCGATTTATTTCAAGAAGCCAATCCTTATAAACAACTATTCGATATACTTCTATGACATCAAGCCGAAGGGTTTCGAGGTCATTGAAATGAATGACTATATCACGGCTGAAACCGTGGAGAACGCCAGACGCATCCTGTCCGACAAAGACGGTACAAAGAAAATGGTTGAAAAAAACTACGCGCTGGGACTGAAGCACTATTCCTATACGGTGCTCGAGCAAAGAATCAATAACCTGATGTGCGAGTTCTTCGGGCGCGATTACCTTTACGAAAAGTGATGGATCCGCTCGATAAGAAATCCATCTCGATTATCCATCATCATCTCGAACCGGGCGGGGTAACCGAGGTCGTGGGGCTTTCGGTCCGGGCAATGGCCGCCTTTTTACCCGGGATCGCAGAAATACGGCTAGTATCCGGACACTCCGGCGGCGCCGAAACACTTGCCGGACAGCTAAAAACCGCGTGCGCTCGCCTGGGTGTTACGGTAACGCTGGATATCGTACCTGAGATCGAGTACCTGCCCGCTGACGCGACGCCGGGCGATAAGGCAAATGAACTGGCGGACGCTATAAAGACAAAGCTTCTGCGTATCTGTTCGGGCACCGTCTGGATGGTCCACAATTATCATCTTGGAAAGAACCCGGTTTTTACGCGGGCGATCTTCGAAATCGCGCGTGACCGGCGGGACGAAAAAATCTGCCTGTATATACACGATTTTCCCGAATGTTCCCGTTATGAGAACCTCTCCTTCCTGCAATCATTTTTCCCGGAATCCCCGTATCCTGTTACGCCCAATGTGAGATATGCGGTGATCAATAGCCGCGATCGCGACTATCTGGTGAGTGCGGGAATTCCGGATTCGATGGTATTCCTCCTGAACAACCCCGTTCCTGCCGCCGAGCTTCCCGGCGGCAATGATGAAGAGCTGCGGGCAAAACTCGAAAGCAACCTGACCGAAGAGTTTCCAGCCTACATTCCCGGAGCGCCGCTCCTGTTGTATCCGGTGCGGACCATCCGGCGCAAGAACGCGCTTGAGTTGGGGTTGATCTGCGCCGCGAGCCCGTTACCGGTAAACCTCGTCGTCACGCTTCCGGGAACCTCGAGCACCGAAAAAGACTATTCGGACAAGGTATGCGCCGCGTTTGCCGGCGGACTCATTCCCGGTCTCTGGGGTATCGGAACCCGGTTGAAAGACGCCGGGCTCTCCTTTCCCAACCTCATCTCCATCGCGGACATGATCTGTTCGTCATCGGTGCAGGAGGGATTCGGCTATCTTTTTGTCAATGCGGTGAAGTGGCGCATCCCGCTTTTCGCCCGGTACCTCGAGGTCCTGGACGGGATCGTATCACTCTTTGACGACCATCCGTCCTACTTCTACAGGTCCGCCAGAATACCCGCCAGCCCTGGGCAGATTACGGCGCTCCGTGACGCTTACAAAGAAAAAGCGCGAAGGCTGGTGACAGTAGCGGGACCCGAGATTGTTGAATCGATAACGGAGCAGTTCTCGGATATCATTGACGGTGATACCGTCGATTTTTCCTTCCTCCCGGTCGACTGGCAGGTAAAGACACTCGAGAGGATCCGCGGCGATGCTGCTTACCGGAATTCTGTGCGGGAGCTCAATGCTGAATTATACCGTGCGCTCGAGAAGCTCCGCCCTGACGCCGGCAGGTCAAGGAAAGGCGCTGTGGTACAGGGGCACACTCAAGAACCGGACTGGCCCTTCACCTTTGAGAGGTACGCCGCAACGGTAAAGTCAATCATCGATTCTTTCGAGCTTCCCTCGGGGCCCGCGCCGGATGGCCGGCCCGATGTTCAAGCTCACCTCATCCGCCGGTTTGCGGATATCGGGTACCTCCGGCTTCTCTATGCAAATTGAGCGTGCGAATATTTTGCAGGCAGAGCGGTAGTAAGACAGTGAGTAAGGAGATATGCCCATGATATCGGTGGAAAATATTTCAAAGTCGTTCGATGCTGTTGAAGCCGTAAAAAACGTCTCGTTTTCGGCGAAACCCGGAGAGATATTCGGTCTTATCGGGCCGAACGGCGCCGGGAAATCCACGACAATCAGAATGATCATGAACATCATCGCCCCGGATTCGGGCAGGATCCTGTTCGACGGCAGGCCGATGGTGGAGGCGGACAAGGAACGCATCGGATACCTCCCGGAAGAACGGGGACTCTACAAGAAAGTGAAAATGAACGACATGCTCTTGTATCTGGGGGAGCTGAAGGGCGCCGACAGATCCCGCCTGCAGGACAACATCGACCGTTGGTTAAAGAAATTCGATCTCACCGGTTGGCAGTACCGGCCGATCAGCGAGCTTTCCCGCGGGATGTCACAGAAGGTGCAGTTTGTAGCGGCGGTCGCCCATGAGCCGGCCATTCTATTTTTCGATGAGCCCTTCGCCGGTCTCGATCCGGTGAGCTCGGACCTCTTGAGGGAATCCATCATCGAGCTTTCCGGCAAGGGATGCACCGTGCTTTTTTCAACACACATCATGGAGCAGGCCGAAAGGCTGTGCAACAGGATCTTTCTCATCAATTCCGGCAAACAGGTCGTCTACGGAACTCTCGATGAAATCAAATCCGCCTATGGTTCAAAGACGGTGGCCATCGAGTACGACGGAGACGGCTCATTCATCCGGCGGTTGCCCTACGTGGCCAAGGCGGATCTCTATCAACGTTGGGCGGAGCTCGACCTTGCCGACAATGCCGATCCCGACGAGCTTCTCCAGGAACTCGCCCGCCGTCTTTCGATCCGCCGGTTCGAGATAAAGGCGCCGTCGCTCCACAGCATTTTCGTCAGTCTCGTCGGCGGTGCGAAAGAGAAGGGGGATGCGTCATGAACCGGATGTTCAAAGTCATCAAGATGGAATTCAGGATGACGGCGGCCAACAAGGCCTTCATCATCATTACGATTCTCGGACCGTTCCTGCTGCTCGCGGTAACGGTTCTTCCCTCCCTTTTGACAAGGTCTTCAACCGGCGTTGCGGAGGGAACGGTTGTAGGGATAGTCGGCGCCGATGAAAGGCTCATGGCGGGGCTGCGAAGCGCCGTCAAGGAATCTCCTGTCACCGTTGTATCCGGCTCAAGCGAGCAGAGTATGCGGGAAGCGCTCCGGGAGACAGGGGTAAAGGCGTTTGTCCTCATCCCCGACGACTATCTCTCTGCGGGGTCCTTGCAGTACTTCTCCGCGACCGGTACCGACTTTTTGCTCCGCGATATGGTGAGAACATTCATCGGAAACGCGATTGTCTCAATTCGCATGGAGAAAGAGGGTCTTGACGCCGAAAGGATCTCATACTTGAGCTCGCGGCCGTGGCTCGAGACCATCGTCGTCTCCAAAGACGGGGATGGCGCGGGACAGGATGAGTTTTCAGTCATCATGACCTCCATCGCTTTTGTCATGCTTCTCTACATGACGATTCTTCTGCACGGACAGTCCGCGGCAAGATCGGTGCTGAAAGAAAAAACATCCAAGACGGTGGAAATCATGCTCTCATCCATAAAACCGTCAGAGATGCTCTTTGGCAAGATTTTCGGACAGGCCGCCGCCGGCCTGCTGCAATACGCCTTCTGGATATCAACGTCGTTCCTCCTTATCAAGGTCATCGGCCCCGCCGCCAACTTGAACCTTCCGGTTGCTCTCAACGGCGCAAATCTGTTCTACCTGGTGGTGTTCTTTATCCTCGCGTTTTTCATCTATTCCTCCGCCTATGCGGGGATAGGAGCGGCCGCGGAAGACGAGTCTCATCTGGGTCAGCTGAGCTGGCCGATAATGATCTTTCTCATCGTTCCCATGGTCATGGTTTCCGCCATCATCATGAATCCATCGGCGCCGCTGGTTGTCTTCTTATCGCTCTTTCCGCTGACCGCGCCGATTGTCATGTTTGAGCGAATTCTCATTGGCAGCCCCGCGGCCTGGGAAGTGATACTCTGCATCTGTATTCTCGTCGCAACTGTCGCCGGGATCACCTTTGCTGCGGGGAAGATCTTCAGGGTGGGGATACTGATGACCGGTAAACGTTTCAAGTTCGGCGAAATTTTGAAATGGGTACGCTACAAAAGCGCGTGAGTGCCGCACTGTCCTTGTAAGGCACCGGCGGTTTCTGATATAGTGCAGTTATTCACAAATCTCAAATACAGAGGAAAAACCACCATGGATAATACATCCACAGTTACAATTGACGGCAACACCGCCGCGGCATACGTCGCACACGCCACGAACGAGGTCATCGCGATTTACCCGATCACACCGTCCTCGCCGATGGGAGAATCGGCCGATGAATACTCGGCAAAAGGCCGGAAGAACATTTGGGGCACTATTCCCCACGTGATCGAGATGCAGTCTGAAGCCGGCGCCGCGGGCGCGGTGCACGGCGCCTTGACAACCGGGGCGCTCTGTACAACTTTTACGGCTTCCCAAGGCCTGCTCCTTATGATCCCGAACATGTTCAAGATAGCCGGGGAGCTCGCGCCAGCCGTATTTCATATCGCTGCACGCGCACTTGCCTGCCAGGCGCTCTCGATTTTCGGCGACCATTC
>JAFGHN010000141.1 GCA_016930115.1 Spirochaetales bacterium
CGAGCTCGTCGATGTACAGAGCTTCATGACGAGCGCTGAGTTTCTGACCGGCTACGGGCTGGTCCAGGGTTTGCCGGGACCGATGTTCAGTTTCGCCGCCTACGCCGGCGGCATGGCCGCGAGGGGCGGGTCTCCGCTCCTTCAAGTCATCGGCGCGGTCATCGGAGGCGTCGGGATTTTTCTCCCGGGCCTTCTGCTCATCTATTTTGTGTACCCGCTGTGGGAAGATCTGAAGAAGATCCGCGCAATCCGTATCTCCCTTACCGGCATCAATGCCGTCGCCGGGGGCCTCATTGCCATAGCCGCCGTGATCCTCATGCTCGCGAGCGGTTTTTCAGTGGCTAACATGATCGTCACCGCGATTGCCGCGGTGCTTTTGGCCTTCACCCGGGTTCCGGCGCCGTTGATCGTGATCGCGGCGCTTGCCGCCGGATTTATCGTCTAGCGGCTTGCCGGCTCCCAATCGCTCCCAGTCGTCATTGATCTTATAATGTCTTTCATGGGAGAATGACGTCTTCAAGAATTCGCGTTTAAACACCATGAGTGTACCGGAGCGGGAAATGAAATTCAGGCTCAATGTTGCGGCAATTGTCGTATTGGCCTTCTTTTTGACTCAAACAGGCTGTAGATCGGGCAAAGTGGAGCCGGTCTCGACCGAGGGATACTCGGCTACGCCGAGCGGATTGCAGTACAAAGTCGAGAAGGAAGGCGCCGGGAGAAGCCCCATCGCCTGGGACACGGTCACGGTTCATTACGAGGGTAAACTCATGGACGGCCGCGTTTTTGACAGCTCCTACGATAGAAAAGAGCCCTCCACTTTCCGTCTTTCAAAGGTCATCAAGGGTTGGACCGAGGGGGTGCAGCTCATGAAGGAAGGGGCGATTTACCACTTCATCATCCCGCCGGAGCTTGCCTACGGCGATCAATCCGCAGGCTCGCTGATTGCTCCCAACTCGACCCTCAAGTTCAAGGTCGAGCTTCTGAAAGTCTGGTAGTGATCCGAATCCTGTTGAAACCGGTATTTTTTAAGCCGCTGGCTGCCAAAACGGGCGTTTCATTGCTGTTTTGTCGCCGTTCGTGTATGTTTTAGGCGCCTTCAACAGGATTCGGATCAGTACACAAGAATCCGCAGAGGAGAAACAGGCATTGGCAACACCGGAAAAGTTACTCTACGATCTCAAAGTTCCGAAGGACTCGATCACCTTGAGCTGGTTCGGCCAGAACTCTTACGCGTTGAAGAACTCCGGTGGCTCGGTGGTGCTCATCGATCCGTACTTTCCCGAGCAACGGCCCGCGGACAAATTCATCTACCCGGTGCGCCCGGTGGACGAGCGCAAATTACGGGTGGACGCCGTCCTGCTGACCCACGATCACGGGGACCACACCTGTATTGAGTCGCTCATGAGGCTTCTTGAAGCAAACCCTGATATGACGATTATCGGGCCGCCGGAGAGTATCGAACGCATCGAGGCCGAAGGCGCCGCGGCCCAGTTGTGGCCGGTTGTCGCCGGCGAAAAACGCCAGGCGGCCTCCATGACGGCGCATGCGGTGTATTCCAAATTGCCCGGCGACAGCCGGGCCTGCATGCACTTGGGTTACGTCATCGATACAGGCGGCGGGAGAGTGTATGTCTCCGGTGACCCGCAGAACGATTTTGCCGATCAGAAAGAGCTTATGAAGCCGATCAAAGCGCTCTCACCGGATATCGGTTTGCTCACCACTCACCCAACCGAGGGAGAGTTCCCGTTTTTTGAAGGCTCGGTCCGTACTGCCGAGGGCATCGGGCTGAAGGTGGCCATACCTTCCCACTACGAATGTTTTGTGAAGAGGACATACGACCCGTATGCCTGGGCCGATTCGTTTCCAAAGCCTTCTCCGGCACGTATCATCATTCCATACCGGGGAACGCTGGCGATTTCGCTCACCCGCGGATGGTACGGCTTCTACGACCCCTGCTCAGGATCCTGAGCGCCGCCGGTCATACAGGAGGAACGTGCATGACCTTCAACAACCTCGAACTGTGGGAACGAGCGAACAAAGTGATGCCGGGGATGCACAGTAATCTGCGGACCGGCGATTGGGGCGCCTACGGGTTGACCAATCCGCACTTCATGATCAAAGGCAAGGGTGCGCGGGTTACGGATGTCGAAGGCAAAGACTACGTCGATTATGCGCTGGGCTTGGGTCCGGGTATCCTTGGCCACGGTAACGAGGAGTATGTGGCCGCCTTAAAAAAACAACTGGACAATATCTGTTTTGCCGCGTCGGGTTTGTACGCCGTGGAGCAGGAAGTCGAATGGGCGGAGAAATTTGTGAAACACGTCCCCTGTGCCGAGAAGGTGCGGCTTTGTGTGACCGGCACCGACGCGGTACAGCTGGCGATCCGGTTAGCGCGCGCGTTCACGGGAAGACGCTATTTTATCCGGTTCGAAGGCCACTACCACGGCTGGCTCGATAACGTGCTTGGCGGAATGCTCAACGAAAACCCCCTCGGGATGCCCTTTGCCTATGAAAGCTCGCTTGACCGCTTCGGGACCGACGGGAGGGACCCGGAGGCTCTCCTGCAATCGTTCAAGCTCCCATGGAACGATGTCGAAACCCTTGAGAGAGTCCTGGGGAAATACGGGGAGCAGGTGGCGCTCATCATCATGGAGGCGATAAACTGCAACGGCGGCTGCTGCCCGCCACGCCCGGGGTACCTCGAACGGGTGAGAGAGCTCTGCGACAAGCACGGCATCGTGCTCTGCTTTGATGAAGTGATTACCGGCTTCAGGGTGGGCTTAAGCGGCGCCCAGGGATTTCTCGGCGTTGTGCCGGATATTTCGACATTCGGAAAAAGTATGGCGGCCGGGATACCCGTTTCGGCAGTCGCGGGGAAAGCCCGGATCATGAATTTGCTCGCGGACGGCAAGGTGGCCGGCATCGGCACCTTTAACGGCTATCCTCTCGGCCTTGCGGCCTGTCTGGCTACAATAAGTATATTGGAACGAGACAACGGCGCCGTCTATCAGCACATCGATACGATACAAAAGAAACTCACCGGCGGGCTGAAAGACCTCGCAAGAAAACATGGCCTCCCGGCTCTTATCCAGGGACCCCGGGGCGCGTTTAATCTGTATTTTATCGACGGCGATA
>JAFGHN010000142.1 GCA_016930115.1 Spirochaetales bacterium
TCGACTACCAGCACTCTCCTTTGAATCTGTTCCATGGCCAACCAACTTATGGTTTCTTTCGCTGCCGGCTTCCGGCAGTTGAACTTCCTTAAAGACGGAATCCTTCATAAAGCTCTGCAGCTGACTTCCCTGGAAGCATAAGGCAAGATGCCTTGTATTCTTAAAGGTTTTCATCCTTGTTCATCCGTTCTTTCTATCGCAAGTTTGATGCCACATCTCGAGATTTTACAAAGAAATCGTGATTTTTTTTGCGATATATTTGTAAGTATTTATACTATAAGCAAATACACCGAAAGATTTTCGACGCGGAGGCCTGTAAAACGGCGGTACCCGCCCCATTTAGAGTATTCCCGGCACAGTTTCCGGGAGATTATGTACCATACCATGCCACGTGTGGGTGGTTTTGTACCAGTGATGTTCCGTTGAACCGTTTGTGAAATCCCGCAAGGCGGAATCACTTCAGGCCAATACCGTACTTCTGGATTTTTTCCCTGAGGGTTTTGCGGTTTATGCCGAGGAATTCCGCGGCCTTACTTTTGTTTCCATCAAATCGCTCGAGAGCTTTGACTATTTCCCGCATTTCTGTCTTCGCCAGATGGCCGCCTTCCGCAGGCTCTGTCTGTGACTGCACCGAGAGCCCGTAATAGAGAAGATCGTCGGTTTGAATGATCTCGCCGTCAGCCATGACCACCGCGCGTTCGATAGCGTTTTCGAGCTCCCTCACGTTACCGGGCCAATCGTATCGTTCGAGAGAAGCCAGCGCCTCATCCGATATACCCGTCACATTTTTCTTTCTTTTTGTTCCGTATTTTTCGATAAAGTATTTCGTGAGAATGGGTATATCGTCACGCCTCTGCCTCAAAGGAGGCACGTGAATCGGTATTACACTCAGACGGTAGAAAAGATCGTCCTTGAATCTCCCCTCCCGCATTTCTTCTGCCAGATCCTTGTTTGTCGCGGCGATGATCCTGACATCCACCGAAGCGGTCTGGTTGCTTCCGACTTTGGTGATCTCCCGTTCCTGAATCGCCCGGAGGAGCTTGACCTGAATTTGCGGCCCAATATTCGCCACTTCGTCAAAGAAGATAGTTCCCCCGTCGGCAAGCTCGAACTTGCCGTGCTTGGTCTCAATCGCGCCGGTAAAGGCGCCTTTGACATGGCCGAAGAGCTCGCTTTCAAACAGCGTTTCGACAAGCGCTCCGCAATCAACAACGACAAACGGCTTTTCGTTTCGCGGGCTATGCTGGTGAATCGCCCTTGCGACAAGCTCCTTCCCTACACCCGTCTCTCCTTGAATGAGAACGGTACTGCTTGAAGGCGCAACTTTGCGTACAATCTCAGTGACTTGCCTTATGGCGGCTGAGATCCCGATGATCCCGGTCGGTCCGCTCCGCTCATCAAGCTCCAGCCGCAAACAGGTATTCTCCATCGCCAGAGATTTGCCGTCGATTGCTCGTTTGGCAACGGTGAGAAGCGTATCATCAGTGAACGGCTTGGTGAGAAAATCGGTGGCGCCGATTTTCATCGCTGCCACCGCACTCTCAATCGTGGCATAGCCGGTAATGACGACGATGCCGGCGCCGGGATCGATTTCGCGAACCACGTTCAAAACCTCCATACCGTCCATGCCCGGCATCTTGAGGTCCAGAAAAATCAAGTCATAGGACTTCTCTTTTATCTTTTCTATTCCCAGCTCTCCATTTTCCGCGAGATCAACCTCATATCCTTCATCGGATAACGTTTGATGACAACCGATTCTTATCGATTCTTCGTCGTCTATCACGAGCACTACCGGCCGGCTTTTCATCTTTCCTCGCTCCCGGCAGAGGGCAGTTTGATAATGAAGGTTGTACCGGCTCCCAGTATACTGGAGACACTCATGCTGCCTCCATGCTTTTCAACAATGCCGTGGCTAATGGATAATCCTAGCCCCGTTCCCTTGCCTATTTCCTTCGTCGTGAAAAACGGCTCGAAAAGACGAGGGAGAACGTCCTCCGAAATCCCCTCTCCGGTATCGCGGAAATGTACTTCGATTTCGCCCATGGGAGTTGCCCGGGTGATCACGGTGAGCGTTCCTTCATCTTTCATGGCTTCAGCAGCGTTCACGATAATATTGACAAATACCTGTTGAATCTGCGAAGGATCAACGAGTGCGGCAGGCATATTGTCTGCGAATTCCTTGACGATTTTTATGTTATGGAACGAAGCCTGGTGTTCGAACAATTCTAACGACCGCTCGGCCAATTCGTTGATATTCGTATTCTTCAGCACGGGCTCTCTCTGGCGGGCAAAATCCAACAAACCTTGAACAATATTCTTCGCGCGGTCGGCTTCTTTGACTATTCTTTCAAGATTATCCCTCTCCCGCCCTTCGTCCGGCGTTCTCTTGAGGAGTATATTGCTCAAAAGAAGGATCCCGCCAAGAGGGTTGTTGATCTCATGAGCAACGCCCGCGGCCAGTCGTCCGATCAAAGCGAGTCTTTCGGATTTGCTAATCTCTTCCTGCGCACGTTTACGCAGTTGTCTATCCCTCTCCTTGATCGATAGCGCCATGGTGTTGAACGCCCGTCCAAGAGCGGCTATCTCCTCAGTGGAAGTGTCTATTTCGACTTGGTGAAGCAGGTCCCCTGAGGCGAGCCCATTTGCGGCAGCGAGCAGCCGATTGACCGGGCGGACAAGGCTTCTCGTGAGAAAAAAACAAATGACAATCGATAGCACTACGCCGGCAAGGGTGATCCCGATGAACATAAGAAGGGCGTTTCGCCTCATGTCCGCATAACGCTTTTCGAGCAGTCCAACATAAAGTATGCCTATTCTTTCCCCGGTCGCGTTGGTGATCGGCTCGTATGCGGTGAAGTACCAGTCGTTGACGACGAAGGCTCGTTGAATCCAGGGCTGCCCCTCCAGAAGAACCCGCCGGTAAACATCCTCTGAAACCCGGGTACCAATAGCTCTTACCCCTTCCTCGGTCATCACGTTGGTCGATACTCGTACATCGTGCAGGAAAATTGTAGCTGTGCCGACGTCTTTTCCTCCGTATCGAGCATCGGGGTAAACGGTACTCTTTATTTTGTCGACGAGACGGAAATCGCCGTTGATAAGGGTCCCCCCGTGCAGAAACGCCGTTACGTTTCCTCCGGCGTCAAGAATCGGGGATGCCGCCTCGATCGTCATCCCTGAGGTAATTTTCGCTACATCAAAGGTTTTTGCATGTGGCGTAGCGACAAGGTCAAGAGAGGCTCGTTCCGCAAGCTCCGGTCCGTCTTTGAGAAGATCTTCCCTTGCCGTGATATCGGTGGAAACAACGTCTTTCCGTGAAGACATTGCCATGCTGAGTATTAACCTATGCGCCTGACTATCGCCCTTAACGGCCGGATTTCCCGCTCTGAAGAGGACGTTGCCAAAAATATCGGTAAGGTTCAGAAAATCAAGGGATTCAGCATGCATCACCCGTATCAATTCCGCGGCTACGTTCGCAATATCGTTTTGGGATACTGCGGTCTTAAGAAAAAACCTCCCGGCGGTATACCTGACCGTTTTCAATACTTCAGATGCCGCATGAGCGTATATCAGACGGGCAGTATTCAGATCCAGCTCTACTTTTTCCTGGGCTTGTTTCACAATCCCGGTCCCCACCAACCGGACGCCTATGATTGCGGCTATGGTTCCACCGGTGATGATTACCAGCAGGAAACTGGCAAGCAATTTCGTTCTCAAATGCAGTATCATACGTCGTCTTAAACATATACTTTTGAGAAGAGATTAGCTACATATGCCATGCCACGCCTGGGCTTGAACCAGACCCGATTTGATCGATTGCGGATTTGTCGCCGACCAACACGATTCTTCCCGATGTGAAACCTGAAAACACCGTTGCCATGTACCGGGAGGCCGCGCAAGCAGGCTAAAACGACGTAACTTCGGCGAGTCCGTTTTCCTTGATGATTCTCTGACCGAGCTTCACATCCTCCACTTTGAAAATCACCGCCGCCCTGTCCCGGTTCTTTTCGAGGGATGTGTAAAGGTATTCGATGTTCACGCCGTTCCTGCAAAAAATTTCCATAATAGTTGAAAGACCACCGGGCTTGTCTGCGACTTCAACCGCGAGCACTTCGGTTTCCCGCGCCGTGAAGTCGCTTTTCTCGAGCACTTCGAGCGCCCGGTTGGGATTGTCGCACACAATTCTTAAAATGCCAAAGTCAGCGGTATCAGCGATGGTGATCGCCCGGAGATTTACTCCTCCGTCACTCAAGATCTTTGTAACTTCCGCAAGTCTCCCGGATACATTCTCGAGAAAAACCGATATCTGTTTAATAGCCACACCGTCCTCCTTATATCTGCCGTTTGTCGACCACTCGCTGCGCCTTCCCCAAGCTCCGCTCGATGGTTTTCGGCTCGACAAGCTTGACTCGCACGCCTATTCCAAGGGCCGATCGAATCTCCGCCTGGATTCTGGTCCGCAGGCCCTCCAGATCCCGCGTCTCATCGGAGAAGAAGGATTCCTCCACCTCAACAAGCACCTCAACGTCGTCAAGCTGCTTGGCGCCTCTATCAACGACTATCTGGTAATGAGGCTCCGTGCCTTCGATACGGACGAGCACCTGTTCAATCTGGCTCGGGAAAATGTTCACGCCCCTGATGATGAGCATGTCGTCCGTCCTGCCGAGCAGCCGGTGCATCTTCACTACCGTGCGCCCGCAGGAGCATTTTCCCCGCATAAGATAGGTGATATCCCGGGTGCGATACCGTACAATGGGAGTACCTTCTTTCGTGAGCGTTGTGAACACAAGCTCACCCTTCTCTCCATCAGGAAGCACTGCCCCGGTTTCCGGATCAATGATTTCAGGATAGAAAAAATCTTCGTTTATATGAAGCCCGTCCTTTGCCTCACACTCGCTCGATACGCCGGGACCGATGATTTCGGTAAGACCGTAGATATCATGGGCGCTCACTGAGAGCTTATCCTCTATTTCCACACGCATGCTTTCGCTCCACGGCTCGGCACCGAAACATCCGGCTCTTAATGGAAGCCCCTTGAAGTCTAGCCCTTCCGCCGCCGCTTCCTCCGCGAGATAGAGCGAGTATGAAGGCGTGCACGTCAGAAGCGTCGTACCGAAATCACGCATGATCATCAGCTGACGCTTTGTGTTTCCGGCCGAAATCGGGATAACGTTTGCACCGAGCTTCCGCGCTCCATAGTGAACCCCGAGACCGCCGGTAAACAGTCCGTAACCGTAGGCGTTCTGTATTACATCACCGGAGCCGGCGCCTGCCATGGCGAGCGTCCGCGCCATCCCTTCCGACCA
>JAFGHN010000020.1 GCA_016930115.1 Spirochaetales bacterium
CCGAGACCGGTTTTCTTGCGTATCAGCAGAACCCGGTGATCCTGCAAAATCAGGCAGAGCGCCGCCTTCTGGTCCGGCTTCCAGGAGTCCCAGTCTATCTCCCTCACATCCTGCGGCGTGGGGGCTGCCCCACTCGCGGCGGCTTCACCCGCGGCTGCCCTCCGTTCCCGGCAGTCAAGGCAGAGGTTGTCGTCATGATAGAGAGTCACCGCCACCGGGAGCGGGGCGTCGCAACTCGCGCAGTGAAGGCGGAACACGAAGAGGGTTTTTCTGAAGCGAATGCCGACGAATACGGCGATCAGGAGCGGGATGACCAGGTAAATCGGGGGAATCGAAAAACGGGTGAACACGATGGCGGCGGCATAGTTCAGCAGCGCCAGCCCGGCCAACATGAGCGAGGCAACGCGCTTTTTCTCGCCATGATCGAGATGCCGTCTTTGCGTGAGATTGAAAACAAGCAGCACCACGAGTACCGCCATATAGATTCTTTGAAGTGCAATCATCGTTTTGCAGAACGATACTGGAAGAGCTATGCACCAGTCAAGGAAAACTGATACTATGCCACCCTACATGGCGCCGGTACCTCAAGCCGCGGACAATCTGGCATTCCTCAAGAGTCTGGGATTTCCGGAGTTGGCGGTTCATCACTCGTTTAATCACTTTGATTTTGTCAGGCCTTCGAGGCGAATCCTCGTTATCGGACCGATGGGGTCGGGTAAGACCGAGTACTCCTCCCGCGTCTGGCGCGATTCCGTCGTGGCTCTCAAGAAATCGGCCGAGCTCTCAGTGAAAACGACAATGGCCGGCGCGGACAGAAGGCAGGTGTTTTTTATTCGCTCGCTGCTGGATGCCCGGCGGTTTCCGGACTACCCTGAAGATGCGCTTGCCTACAGAGGAGGTTTCATCAGGTGCGGTGAGCGGATCGCCCGTATTCAGGATTCCTTCGGGCTGGAAGCAGTCATCGCCGCCAACCCTGACGCGGGGACCTGGATAATCGACGAGGCTTCCTTCTATGATGAACGTCTGGTATACGTGATCCGGCACGAATCTGAGACGAGAGGGCTCATTTTCATTTTTCCTGCCTTGATACTCAACTTCAGAAGGGAAATCTTCAACTCCACCGCGCGGCTGTTGCTCGAGAACGCGACGGACGTCTTTCCGCTCACCGCTTACTGTGAACACTCGGATTGTATCGAGGATTCCTTTTACACCTACAGGTACTACGTTGTGAACGGAAAGGAGTGCCCCGCGCTTTACTTTGATCCGCTCATCGTTGTGGGCGGAGATACACAGACCGCCGACCCGACGCGCCCCAACTACTGCACGCGCTGCGACGCTCATCATTATCTTCCGGGAAAGGAATATACCTACTTCACGTTGAAACCGTTGGCCGAACAGGCTTCAAAAGGCGACATGTCGGCTTTGAAGCGGGAAATCGCTCTGTTGCATGAAGACCGGGGAAAATCGGGGTTGCACGCTCTCCTTGAAAGGAGATACGCGGACGCGCCGGACGGCGAGATCAACATGAACGCCCTCGCTGTTCCCTGTATCGCCGAAAAAGCGCTCATCTACCTGTTTGCAGAGGTGAATTTGATAACCGAGGATCAAGTCCGCGTCATTGTGGATGAGATCAAGCTCGATAAAGGCTATCTGGAGAAAACCCTCGCGGATAACAGGCGTCCGGTAGCATTTACTTGACGGCCGCCACCGCGTGCACGCCGCCGCGCGTTACTCCGTTGCTTTCCAGAAATAGAAATCCCGGTTGGTGTACATGCGTTTTTCTTTGTCCTCGAAACGCATGCCTTCCGCGGTATCGCCCAAGTATTTGATATTGAGCATCCTGTTTGTCTGGAAGTGATACGCGTTGTACCAGTTGTTGACTTTCAGTGTCTGTCTCTGCTTCATTGGCAACTCACTCTACAGGCGCAGAGTTTTAACCGCCCGCTGTGATTAATATCGATCAGTGCCGAGGAATCTGAAGCAGAAATATCAGGAGCGCGTTAGTTCGCACCGTTTGCCACCGGCGCCGCATTCGATACGCCAGCGTTCGCCCGTCAGCGTATCGAGAAACCGCAGATCGTGACTCACGAGAATCAGCGCGCAGCTCGTCTCGGACAGCACTTTTTCCACGCATTCAACCGAAGGAATGTCCATGTGATTAGTCGGCTCGTCCATAATGATGCAGGAGGGAACCGTGTTGATTCCCAAGGCAAGCATGATCTTGCGTATCTCCCCCGGGCTTGGTGTGTCGCTGTACAACAATGTCTCCGGCTCCGTCCCCAGCCGGCTTACGACGGCGAGCACCTCGCCGAGCACCGTCTTCGGCAGCGTTCGCATCCGGCTTGCGAGTGAGACGGTTTTCTCAGGGCCGATTTCCTGCGGGACATACAACAGCTTCTCCCTGTCGATGCTGCAATGTTCTACTATGTGGCGGATGAGTGTGCTTTTCCCGCTCCCGTTGGGCCCGGAAATGCCGATCCGGCTCTCCGGGCCGACAAACAGCGGCGGCAGAACGAGGGTTTTTTCGTCGCCCATCCGTATACATTCCTCCCCGGCGGTATAAACGGCGTCGAATTTACCTCGCTCAGTATCCATGCTGATCCCGGTCTTCCGCTCACCGTCAGTCTTGAGCGCGCCAAGTCTCGCTTCAGCCTGCCTCATCCGTCCGTCCATCTGCCGCAACAGCTTCCCGGCCACGGCGTCCTTGCCGGTGACGCGGGCCAGGTTTTTCTTTGCCCGCGCATCGCTGTCCTTTTTGGCGATGCCTCGCTTTGATCTTCTCGCGTCCGCCCTGTCCGCCTCTCTGCGCCTTCGCGCCTCCTCTTTCTTGAGCCTTTCATAGGTGCGTCTCTCGTTCATGTACGCTTCTCTCGTTTGCCCGATCTCGGCCCTCCATTGGCTGTAAGCGTCGGTGAACTTTCCGTTGCGCGACAGCACTACGCCGTTATCGATGATGAGCGTGCGGGAGGTAAGGCCGTCCAGGAGGTCCCGATCATGGCTGACGAGAATGCCGATGCCGCCGTAGCTTGAGAGCGCCTGAAAAACCAGGCCGCGGGCGTACCCGTCAAGATGGTTTGTCGGTTCATCAACTGCAAGAAGATCCGGGGAACGCCAGAGGGCGGCGCCCAGTTGGAGCCGCTTGCGCTCTCCGTGGCTTAAGGTGTCCCAACGATCAATCCAGTCGGGGTCTATGCCGAGTATCCCAAGTAGCTTTCGGGCATTCCCTTCGTATGAGCCGACAAACTCCCCATCGAGATCACACGGGGCGTCGGTCCGCTGCTCACAGTATAGTGCTTCTCCGTCGAAAATTACCTGGCCGGAA
>JAFGHN010000143.1 GCA_016930115.1 Spirochaetales bacterium
AGCATCTTTTTTCCGAAATCGGTCCGGGACGACGTCTTCATTCTGTACGCCTTCGTGAGGACCGCCGACAACTACGTCGACGAGGTACCGCAGGACCCGGCCGGGTTCTCTACCTTCAGGCGGATGTACCTGGAATCCCTTGACGGAAGGAAAAGCGGTAACCTGGTTATCGATTCTTTCGTCGATCTCATGAAAAGAAAAGACTTCTCCCCACAGTGGGTGGAAGCTTTTCTTCATTCGATGGAGATGGATCTATCGGTGAAAACGTATCCCACGTTGGAGGATACGCTGGAGTACATCCACGGGTCCGCAGAAGTGATCGGACTTTTTATGGCGAATATCATGGGGCTGCCCCGTGAGTCTCATCACGCGGCGATGATGCTTGGACGGGCAATGCAGTACATCAACTTCATCCGCGATATCGACGAAGATAATTCACTGGGAAGAACATACCTTCCGATCTCACGCACGGCGCTTCAGTCCCTGCGGAGAGAACAGATGGACCGAGACGAATTCATTCGGTACATACGCGAAAACATCGAGCTGTACCGGCAATGGCAACGCCAGGCGGAAACGGGTTACAGTTATATCCCTCACCGGTATCTGGTACCGATCAAGACTGCGGCGGACATGTACGGCTGGACGGCAGGTATCATTTATGAAAACCCGCTCGTGGTATTTGAAAGAAAAGTGAAACCGTCAAGGACCCGTATCGTGGTCAAAATTCTGGTAAATGCGTTGAGGAGAGCGTGATTTCAAGCGACGGCGGTCCGGCAACCCGATTTTGCCGGGCATCGAGGAAAACCCTCGAAGACATATATGCACGCAAGAAATTGGTTCTCTTCGTGCTGATTTCGTTTTTCGCTCTGGGCGTTCTCTGGCATGCTCTGCCCGCCGTTTTTCCGCTCATGATGAAGGTCACCCCCTTTGTGCTCCTCGTCTTCGGGCTCTTCATCCTCACTTCCGCCCTGCTCGAGGGCGGAGCGCGCCTTCTGCTGTGGGCATGCCTGACCTATCTGCTTACCTTTGCAGCGGAAGCTGCGGGCGTGGTCACCGGCCGGATCTTCGGTGTCTACAGCTACGGCGAAGTGCTCGGGGCGAAAGTTCTTGGCGTACCGTTGTTGATCGGATTCAACTGGACAATTGTCGTGCTCGGCTTTGTTTCGTTATTCATGAAGTTCATCAAGAACCGCTTTTTCGTCATCGTGCTCGCCGCCCTTGGCGGTGTGCTCTTCGATTGGGTAATGGAACCGGTCGCGATGGCGCTGGGTTACTGGGGCTGGCAGAATGCCGCAATCCCTCTCCGTAATTACCTGACCTGGTTTGCCATCGGGTTCGCAGCCGCAGCCGGATATATCCTATCGCATATCAACATCGAAACGATATATCCTGCTGTCTACGTTCTGGTACAACTTCTTTTTTTTGCGGCCTTGCACTTCATCGTGATATAGGACAAGAACCTATCTCACGCGGGCGGAGTTGTAGGAAAGCAATTGCTCCAGGAATTCCTTCCCGTGTGTGCTGCAATCAAGTCTCCTGATCTCCTGTTCCGCTTTATCGGTGATGTCAGCGACCAGCTTGTCGATTTTCTGTTGTATTTCGAGCTCACGCACGCGGTTACGAATGAATCCCACATCGTCCCCGGAGAGTCGTTCACTTCCGAAAATGGAAACCGTCCGCTCGCGGGATTTGGTGTCCGGATCGCTCATCAGATAGTGATGATAGAGCGTCTTCTTCCGTTCCCTGATATCCGAACCCACCGGTTTACCGAGTTTTTCCTCGTCACCGAAGAGCCCCAGCTCATCATCTTTGATCTGAAAGAGCACCCCCATGCGTGACCCGAGCAGCTCAAGCGCGGCTATCTCACCGTTCGGAGCGCCTGCCGCCATGGCGCCGGCCACCAGAGGAAGCGCATAGGTGTATCTGGCCGTCTTGTAGGTATACATGTTGATTATCTCTTCAAGCGAGACAGCATCATTATCTGCGCCCCAGAGGACATCAACCATTTGCGCGGCGCCGACGTAAGTCAGCTCCCGCGCGCACAGGAAAAGCAGTCTCGACTTGAGGGTATTCTCCAGCGGAATACCGGAAAAAATCTCAAAAGCAAAGAAATACGCGATGTCCCCGGCGCAGATACTCAAGGATTCGCCGGTATGATAGGCATCACGCAAACCGCGTTCCCGGGCGAAAGATACGTAGTGCCCCAGCAACGATGGCGCCCCCCTCCTTGAAAGGTCCCTATCCATAATGTCATCGTGAATGAGCAGCGCAGACTGGAACAGCTCCTGTACGGCACCGAGGGGCACCGTGATGCTATCGTTGGATCCGGCATACAGCTCGTATCCAACTGCGACGAGGCCGCCGCGAAGCATCTTCCCCTTCAGGGTAAAATCAACGAGTTTTCCGCACAGCTGCTCACCGAGCTGATGTACAGTCTTTAACTGCTCTGCCCTTCCGGACAACACCTCTGCGAGGAAACGGCCAATTTTTTCTTTTCTTTTAGATATATATGCTTCCATAACGGGCCACGTCCGGAGCCTACCGGTATCCATTTGTACCACAACTTCTCAATAATTTGTAGAAGCCGGCAAGAACGAATTGAATCTCGACTATCGCGGAACAGCTCTCATGTAGAGAGGCGGGTGCTGTATCCGCAACGCATTCCTTTTATAGTAATCAGTGGAAAGTCGCGCCCTTTACACGGCGTAGCCATTGCCCTATATTGGATTTATTGTTTCTATAGAGAGAAATAGAGAAACTCCGGAGGTCACTATGAAAAAAATTCCACTCTTTCTTCTTCTGCTGGTTTCTACGTCGCTGCTTTTCGCAGGGCCGGCCGCCGAAAGTAAAACCAAAGTCGGTATCAGCAAGATTGTCGCGCATCCTGCCCTCGACGCCGTTGAGCAAGGGATCCAGGATGGACTTGCCGAAATGGGGTATACCGATATCGAATACGATTTGCAGAACGCAAACGGTGATATGAACTCGGCGATTTCAATTGCCAGCAAGTTCAAGACAGGCAAGGTAGCCGTCGCGGTAGGGATAGCCACTCCCACGGCCCAGGCGCTCGTGCAGGGATTGACGCAGATACCCGTGGTTTTTACTGCGGTCACCGATCCGGTTTCGGCGGAGCTTGTGCCTTCGTTAGAGGCAAGCGGGACGAATGTAACCGGGTATTCGGATATGACCCCGGTGAGGGAACAGATCGAGATGATGGTCAATCTTGGCGGTGTAAAACGCATCGGGCATGTCTATTCCAGCGGAGAAGCCAACGCAGTGGTGCTTGCGGGTATGGCAAAAGAAGCTTGCAGAGAATTAGGTGTGGATTTTGTGGCGGCCACGGTGACAAACTCAGCGGAAGTCCGGACCGCAACGCTCTCGATTGTCGACAAGGTTGACGCGATCTACATCAGTACGGACAACACGGTGGTGTCCGCGCTTGCGGCGCTTGCTGAAGTAGCTTCCGGAAAGGGCGTCCCGATTGTTTCGGCTGATCCAAGTTCGGCCGAACAGTTCGACATCCTCGCGGCGTACGGCTTCGATTACTACGCAATCGGGGTCGCCACAGGCCGTCTCGTTGCCGAAATACTCGGCGGCAAGGCTCCGGGAAGCATTCCCACTCAGTTTCTCACTGACCCATCGGACTTGATCCTGCTCATCAATCTTGACGTGGCAAAAAAGCTCGGGATCAGCCTCTCGAGCGCGGTGTTGGATCAGGCGGATAAAATAGTCGAAAACGGTGTATTAAGAGACAATTAGTCTCAATCGGCCTGCCGTCGGTCCGTTGAAAACGGCCGGCGGTTCGTTTCTGACCGGGACCTTACCAGCATGATAGAGGGAATATTCGTCGAGGGGCTGCTTTACAGCCTCATGGCGCTTGGAGTCTTCATTACATTTCGCATTCTCGACTTTCCCGATTTGACGGTGGACGGCTCATTTCCCCTTGGCGCGGCGATTGCGGCGACCCTGATCAGCCACGGCACGAGCCCGTGGATCTCGCTCATCGCGGCGTTTGCCGGTGGCGTGGCCGCGGGGTGCGTAACTGCTACAATACACAACAAACTGAAGGTACCGAACCTGCTGGCGGGTATACTCACCATGACCATGCTCTGGTCTATCAACATCCGGGTACTGGGAAACCGGGCTAACCTTCCGCTCATACGCAAAACGACCGCCCTCACCCAGGTGAAAGATTTGTTCGGAGAGACTTTCCCCAACGCGTGGGCGTATCTCATTTTCTTCCTGATTGCCGCGCTGCTTGTCAAATTCCTGCTGGATCTTTTTTTCAGAACGGATCTCGGTCTTACCCTCGGCGCAATGGGTAATAACTCACAGATGGTAATCACCCAGGGCGTCAACATAGAATACATGAAGCTCATCGGCGTCGGGCTTTCGAACGGTCTTGTGGGCCTTGCGGGCGCCTTTGCCGCCCAGTACCAGGGTTTTGCGGATGTAAGCCTCGGCCAGGGCATCATCATCGCCGGACTTGCATCGGTCATGATCGGTGAGTTCGTCTTGAGATCCAACCGGATAAGCGTGCTGACCTTGCGGGTGATCCTCGGTTCGATTCTCTTTCGCGGACTCATGTATCTGGGCCGATACTACGGATACTATATTAATCTTACGCCCAACGATTTGAAGCTCATCACCGGTCTGCTTATCATTCTCTCGCTGATTGTGACGCAGGTGCGGAAGAAGAAGAAATGGACGGCGCTCGCTGCAGGCGAAAAGAGTGAGGATAACGCGTGATCAGGCTCGAGCATTTGTCGAAAGTGTTCCAAACGGGGACCGTGAATGAGAACGCCGCGATACGTGACGTCAATCTCACGGTCAAAGAAGGCGATTTCATTACAATAATCGGAAGCAACGGATCAGGAAAGACCACACTCTTCAACCTGATTACCGGCACCTATCCTCCCACAGAAGGGAATATCTACATCCGGGGAAAGGATGTATCGAGAGAACCGGAGTTCAAGCGGGCCCGCTACATCGGCAGGATCTTTCAGGATCCCTTGCTTGGTACCGCGTCAAACATGTCCCTCGAAGACAACATGATGATCACCTACAGGAAGGGTTTCAAAGGACTCAAGGTGAGTCTGAACGGTAAGATGCGCGATTTCTTTCGCGAGAAGCTTGTGCCGCTGCAAATGGGGCTGGAAGACCGTATGAAAGACAACGTCGGGCTTCTCTCGGGAGGCCAGCGGCAGGCGCTGACGCTGCTCATGATGGTGTTGTCCCAGCCCGCGCTGATTCTGCTCGATGAGCACACGGCAGCGCTCGATCCGAAGAACGCGCAGATCGTCCTCGATCTTACCACTCGATTCGTGGAAGAATACAAACTCACCACGATGATGATTACCCATAACATGAGCCAGGCCATACGATACGGCACCCGGCTTCTTATGATGGATTTGGGCGAGATTATCCTCGATGTGGAAGGCAAAGAGAAACAGAATCTCACCGTCGAAAAGCTCGTCGATAAATTCCACGAGATACGGGAAAAGACCTTTGTGAGCGACGAAGCGCTATTGTCGCAAGGCTGACGGCCCGTGCCCTCGCGCGCGGCCGCGTGGCCGCGTATCTGTTACGCCTTCCCGTTTCCCAGCATACTTTCCGGAGAGAGAACCTCATCAGCTTCGGACTGCGAAAGAATTCCTTCGTCGATGACGAGCTCTCTCACGGTCTTGCGCTCTCTGTAGGCGCGATAAGCTATCTTCGCTGCTTCGTCGTATCCGATCTTGAGCGCAAGAGGCGTGACAAGCGCGAGAGACAGGTCTATCAGCGAGCGGCAGCGTTCGGCGTCGGCCTCTATTCCCGCGACGCATCGTGTCTTGAAAACGTTGACCGCGTTTGTCAGCAGTTCAAGCGCGGACAGCGTTTCATAGGCTATAAGCGGCTGCATGATGTTGAGCTCAAGCGGCGCGTTCTGACAGGCGATCGTTACCGACAGGTGCTTGCCCATGACGTGCGCCGCCACTTGAAGCATCATCTCCGGGATTACCGGATTCACTTTGCCCGGCATGATCGAGCTTCCGGGCTGAAGCGA
>JAFGHN010000144.1 GCA_016930115.1 Spirochaetales bacterium
CTCCGCCGCCGCCGATGACCAGGACATCGGTTTCAAAAGCAGTCAGTTTCTCGAGCTCCGCGGTGGCAACCACAAGCCTGGCCCTGGATTCGAGAATATCGGCAAACTCATCCGGGTAAATTTCGCCTTTGCTCGGCCCGACCAGTATTTCCCGGCGTCCTTCCTTCTTATAGTCCGGATGAAACTTGCTCAACACTTTCTCGCGCTCATCCATCGAGAGGGCCGGAAAATGCTTATTCTGCCTTGCGCGGGCTATCCGCTCGGGACGGCCGGCTTCTACGCGTTTGATCAACTCCAGCATCTGGGGTGTGTATCCCATCTCTCTCTCCTGCGCTCCTAAAGATAGCTCGCGTCCCGGGGTGTCCAGCCTGCGCTTTCCTGCGGTTCCATCTCGCGCCCGACGTACAGCTTCTCAAGGGTTTCCCTGCCGGTGTTTACCAGGTCCCGAAGCATTTCGTCATATTTGCCCGCTTTGATATCCGCCACCCGTTTCTGCACGTGTTCGGCCCGGGGGAGCACATACCTGCCGTACAATCTCCTGCACAGCTGGGCGAGGTGGAAATGCTGAATCTGGGCGGGGCAACGAGAGGAACAAAGGCCGCACTGGATACAGTCGAATGAAAGCCTCGCAACCTTGGCGATGTCCCCACGCATCGCGGCGTTCACATACTCCATGACCTCGATGTCCATGGGGCAGGACTTCGTACAGGCGTTGCAGGCGACGCACTTCATGACCTCGGGATAGAGTTTCATGATTGTCTCCGCCGACGCGTCAACCTCTTCGAGTTGATAGGCGGTGCGGTTGGTCGGGAAAAAGGGAACCTGGGTAAGGTACATGTTCTCCTGGACTACGGTCTGGCAGGCAAGGCAAAAGTGAAGATGGTAATCCCCGAGGATCCGGAAAACCGTGGGGCAGGCGCCGCAAATACCGCCGCGGCAGCCGCAGGACCTGATATACTGGTACCCGGCATACTCCATGGCCTTTTGTATTGTCAGGGTTTCCGGGACAAAGTAGCGCTTCCCCATGATAAAAATCGGGATTACCTTCGTCCCTTCGGGCACGATCGCCCTGTCGCCGGTTGCTACATCGATCTTCACGAAACATCCTCCTAAAGGCTAGTTGGCCGTACCCGATTCGTGCAATAACTCGTCATCCCGGAAAGTCGTCGCCGGCGCGGGCTCATCATAACTTCTTCCCGGCTCGTATTCCATCATCTTCTGCGCCCTCAAGCCCACCGTGCGGAACAGCGAGGTCACCGGGATGTCGCTGGGACAGGCGGTGTCGCAGAGACCGCACCCGACACAGGAGATCACCATGTGGTTCAACCGGGTTAAATGAAGCATCATCGTGTCTGTAGGCATGCGGATAGCCCCTTTGTCCCTTGCCCAACCGAGGTACTGGTCCGGCGTATGCTCGAAGGTGGGCGAACGAAAAACACATTCCCGGCAGTAACAGATTGGGCAATTGATCATGCAGTTGTGACACCGCATGCAGGTGGAGAGGAGCTTCTGCAGCTCTTTTAGCGAACTCACCTGCCGGCTGAAATCACCGAGGACCCGGTCCCGCGCTTTCACCCGTTCCTCCCTTAACGCGGAAAGGCATTCCGACCTCCGCGGTTGTTCGCCGCCGTTGAACTCGAGAACTCCCTTCTCCTCCATTTGAGCCGCTACCTCATCCGCGGCCTCGATGTAGATGTTTTCTTCGCAATCAATCCCCCAGAGGCCGATAATCAGGTCGACCAGTTCAAGCGGTACCGACGGGTGCTCGCAGATGGTACACGCGGTGCGAAAAGAGGCCTCCGGATCAGGCTCGCAACGCCCGCTCGCAGCCTGTTTGCGGAGGTCCGCCGCCGGGTCCTTCCCGGATTTGGCCAGGGTTGAAAAGACCTTCGGCTCATAGGTTCCGAGACAATCGACCGCGATGATCAACAGCGATTCACGTCTGATCTGCCGGAACTTGGTGAGCTCCACAACCGCCCGGGCTTCACACGGTTTCACCACCACGGCGATCCTTTCTCCCGGATCGCCGAAGGTGAGATTCGAGATAAGCCTCGCGGACTGGACAAGAATCACCGGCGCGCTCACATCGGTATCGGCCAGAAGCCTGGGATTTTTGACGAGAGCCTGGACGTAGTTGTCCCCGCCGGTCGTTTTCTTCGGCAGGAGGATGCTCCCCACCAGGCCGCTGTCCAGAAGCCGAGCCAGGATATCCTGTATCGACTGATTAAAGCTTTTATCTTCAAGGTTTATGACCGTTGTCTTCATCGTAATTTACACATCCCATTCATCTGCAAACGGGTTTTTCCCCATGGACTCCAGGTTGCTGTTGTATTGGCGCACCGTTTCGGCAAAGAGACGGCCCTCGCTTGCACTGATCCAGCGGAGCCGGACCCGCTCCTGCTCGAGGCCCAGGGTCTGGAGAATATTCCGCAGGAGCGCGATCCTCCGCCGCGCTTTCAGGTTTCCGGTCTGATAGTGACAATCTCCCGGATGACAGCCGCCGATCAGGACGCCGTCCGCCCCGTCGAGCAGCGCTTTGAGCACGTAGACTACATCGATCGCTCCCGAGCACATGAGGTGAATGATCCGGATACCAACCGGATACTCAAGACGCGTGGTTCCCGCCAGGTCCGCTCCGGTGTACGTGCACCAGTGACAGAGAAAAGCGACTACCCGCGGACCGCTGTTATTGTTGTCCATGATCTCTCCGTAAGTTATCTCATTATCTCGCCGGCCATCGCCATGATCTGCCCTTTGTCAAAACCAATCTGCTGCGTTGCCCCGTTGGGACAAATCGCCGCACAGCTTCCGCAACCATGGCACAGATCGTAATGAACTATGGCGATATTGTCTTCAGGGTGTATCTCCCGCGCGTCGTAGGGACAGGCTTCAACGCAAAGCCCGCAGCCGCTGCAAAGCCTGGTACTGACCGCAACCGAGTATTTTGACGCCCGGATGGTCTCCCGCGCAAGAACCGCCGCGGCGCGTGAGGCGGCCGCACGGCTGCGCGTCAGTGTTTCTTCAATATGGAGAGGCACCGAAGCAAGACCGCAGTGGTAACGGCCTTCACCGGCAAAATCCACCAGCGCGGCTTTGCTGTTGGACTCGGCAAAAAACCCGTATTCATCCAAAGGAAGCTTAAGAATAGCCGCCAGCTCCCGGTTGTCTGCCGGTTCGATCCCGGTGCTTAACACCAGCATATCCGGTTCGATGGACACGCGGCTCCGTAAAATCTGATCATCATAGGTTACGCGGAGCGTTCCGCCGTCTACACTCACCTCAGGTTTCGCCTCAAGGTCATAGGGGGTAAACAGCACACCGGCCTCGCGGGCCGCCCGGTAGTAATCTTCATAGAGGCCGTATGCCCGCAGATCCCTGTACAGCACCGTCACGTGTGCGCCGGGGTTCTCATTTTTGAGCCCGAGAGCGTTTTTCAACGCATGGGTGCAACAGACCCGGCTGCAGTACTCGCGCTTTCCCGGTTCGCGTGACCCGACGCACTGAATCATCACCACGGAGTGTACCGACCGTAGTGACTCCGGGGCGGTAGCGATCCGCTTTTCGAGCTCTACCTGAGTAACAACACGCCTGTCCTGACCGTACAGATACTCGTCCGTTGCAGCTTCCCTTCCGCCGGTCGCCACGATCATGACACCGTGCCGGAATACATGGACATCCTCTCCCGTGCGTACGGCCGTGGTGTAGTTGCCCGCGTGCCCGCTGTGCCCGCTGACCTCGGCGCCGGCAACAACCTCGATGCGCTTATCTTCGGTGACTTTCGCCGCCAGCGATTCGGCAAGCTCCCGCGGAGACGAGCCTTTGAGAGTGTAGTGAGCATCGAGCAACCGCCCGCCGAGTTTATCCGATTTTTCTATCAGGAATACCCCGTATCCGCGCGCCGCAAGCGAGAGCGCCGCCGTCATCCCGGCGACGCCGCCGCCGATGACCAGCGCCCGCCGCTCGACCGCGAAAGTGTCACCTATGGCGGGAAGATCACGGTACACTTTTGTCACCGCGGCGTCCACGAGGGCGGCGGCCTTTGCCTTTAACAGACCACTCTCAGACGCATGAGGCAAGAGACACTGCTCCTGCAGATTCACCACGGTAAAGGCGTTCGGATTGAACCCGATATCTTGAGCAAACTTGTCGAGTAGCCGCTCCATCAACCTGACCGAGCACGCACCGATGATGAGGCGGTTGAGCTCATGCTTGCCTATAAAGGCGCGTAAGCCCGCGATTCCTTCGGCGGTGCAGACGTGATCAACAATCTCCGTGCAGACCACCCGGTGCCGTTGTCCTGCTTTCTTGAGCAACCCGGAATAATCAAGTCTCTCTTCCATGAACCCGGAACAGGAACAGAGGAAAACACCGATCCGCGGTTCCTCCACCCAGACATTGCCTTCCTTGGGCGTCGGAATACCCGTTCCGGCGGCGGTCTCACCGGGGGCACCGGCAGCAAGCGAGACAAGGAGAGCATCGGCGGCACAGGTCGCTTCCATGACCGTCTCAGGAATGTCCTTTGGACCGCAGAAGGCGCCGGCGGCGAAAATCCCCGGCACCGACGTGACACCGGGACTAAACTCGGCGGTCCGGCAAAAACCATACTCGTCGGTGTCGAGGCCCACATCACCGGCAAAGTCGAGCACGGGAGCATCAAAACCCAGCGACAGAACAACCAGATCAGCCTCATCCCGCAGGAATTTCCCTCCGGCGTCATACACCAGCGCGAGCTTGCGGGTCCGCGGATCTTCCTTCACCGTGGAGACCATGGAGCGCCGGTACTCGACCTGGTATTCCTTTCGGACCCGGTTCAGATACGTTTCGTAGCCCTTGCCCATGCCGCGTATGTCGATGTAATAGACAACTACCTCGGTTTCTGGGCTCCGCTCGCGGATGAACGCCGCCTGTTTCGCGGTATACATACAGCAGACTGAAGAGCAGTACCCGCGGCCGCAGGAAACATCACGCGAACCGACGCACTGGATAAAGGCGACCCGCCGCGGCATCGAGCCGTCCGCAGGAGCGTATACTCTGCCGCCGCTGGGGCCCGAAAAACTGATCATCCGCTCCAGTTGCCGGCTACTCACCACGTTGGGGTACCTGCCGAACCCGTATTCTCCCTTCAGCCGGCCGTCGACAAGAGAGAATCCCGGCGCCAGCAGAACAGCATCGAAGATCAATTCCTCTTCCGTCGCCTCCGAATCCAGGTTGACCGCATGTACCGGACAGGCGTCGAGGCAGGCGCCGCAACGGGTACACGCGTCAAAATCGATCCGATATCCGGCTCTCACCATCTTCGGATACTGCTTGTAGATGGCGCGACGCTCTTCGAGCCCGTCGCTGAACTCATCGGGCACCCTGACCGGACAAACGGTAACGCACACACCGCAATCGATGCAGCTGTTTTGATCTACTCCCAGCGCGATGGTCCGCAATTTCGCTCTAAAATCGCCGGGGCCTCCTGTCAGCCCGGCAACCTCACGGCCCACCTTGATCGTAATGTTCTCGCGTAGCTCACATTCAATAAACGGACAGTAGGCGGGCTGTTTTGGAGAAAGAAAGCAGACTCCGCAGGAATCTGTGGGAAAGGTTCTGTCAAGCAGCGGGAAGTGGCCGCCGATCGCGGCCTCCTTTTCCGCTATCGTAACGGCGCATCCCTGTTCGGCGAGCTGGAGCGCCGCCGTCATTCCGGCAAAACCGCCACCCACGACGAGTACCCTGTGTTTTTTTGCTCCGCCGGCAGTCATTACCGATCCTTAAACAGATGCGCCGGGTTGTTGATATGTTTTTTCCACCATCGCTTCCTGTTCCCTATTTGAAAGGCTTCAGCCATCATTTCGGTAAAAAAGACGATGGGAATCCGGTTCTGCCGGGAATCCACATTCATCTGGCACAACGCGCACGACGTTACCAGGCAGTCGGCGCCCGCGGCCACCGCATAGTCCACGATTCCGTTGACCAGCTCTTTCGTCTTTTTCCCGTGGCTCATGCCAAGATCACCGCCGCAACAGTCGGTCTTGCAGGACCAGTCGATCACCTGCGCGCCGAGATCGGCCATTATGGTATCCAGCCGCACCGGATTCTCGGGATCATCGATCCCGGTTATCCCGGCGGGACGCACCAGCATGCACCCGTAGTAGCAGACCACCTTCAGTCCGGTCAGGGGCTTTTGTATGCGGGCCCGTATCGCCGGGCGTAATTCCTCACGCGCCAGCAAGTCGACAATAGAGAGCATTCTTATTTCGCCGGTGTAAGAAAAACCCAGCGCTTTTTCCAGGTGTGCCCTCATTTCCGGATCATGCCGCAAGGCATTATCCGCTCTGGACAGGTTGTTGTAACACCCGGCGCAGGGGATCAAGAGATCAGCTTTTTCCCTTTGGGCTTCGCGGATATTGAAGGCCGACAGCCCCAGCGCGAGCGTCCTGGACAGATTGTGAGCCGACGCGGCGCCGCAGCAGCACCAGTCCGGGAGCTCCTTCGTTTCTATACCCAACGCTGAGAGTACCTCGCCGCATGAGTCGATATACTCGACGGCGGTGGAATGAGACGTACAACCCGGGTAGTAGGAAAAGGTTTCGCTCATCTGCCGGAATCCTTAAACAGCTCTCGTATCTTTTGGAGGTCTTTGCTTCGCCGCGGGAGGAGAGGGATTTTGCCCCGCAACAGTAGTTTCACCCCCAGCTCAATATCGTCCTTTGAGATCTTCTTATCCCTCAGCTTGAAAAGCATGAGCATAGTCGCCTCGTGCAACCGGCCGAAAACCTTCACGTTATCGGTGAAAGCGGTGTGCAGACCAACAGCCGTCTTGTCGGCGGGTATCACACCTTCTTCCAGGCATTCGGCTCTCAGGCAGTCCATCACCGGGGCGATTTCTATTCCGTTAGGGCAACGGGCGCCGCAGGTTTCGCAGGATACGCACATCCAGATAGCCTTGCTCGCGAGCAGCTCCTCACGCCGGCCGAGCTGGATCATCCGCATGACCATATTGGGCGGAAAGTCAAACTCGTCTATCATCGGACAGCCGGCGCTGCATTTTCTGCACTGGAAACAGAGGTTCACGGGCTGTCCGCTCTCATTCATTATCCGCCGTAACAGGCTATCGTCGGTTTTCAACAGATTCACCTTCAAGCCCGGCGCGCAAAGTCGTCGATCACACGGAACAGTTGCTTCGTGGTCGAATTGATGAGCTCACAGGCTTTGTTGGGACAGGCGGCGACGCAGGCGCCGCACCCCTGGCAGACGGCCTGGTTCACCACGGATATCCCGGTGTATTCGTTCATCACGCGTGCCCCGTAGGGACAGGTTTCGATACAGATCCCGCAGCCGCTGCAGATATCAGTTTGCACCTCGGCAATCAGAGGATCGGCGATGAGGGTTTCATTGGCAAACATCGTCTGAATCTTGCCGGCGGTCGCCAGGGCCTGTGAAACGGTGTCGGTGATATCCTTTGGCGATTGCGCGCAACCCGCGAGGAAAACACCTTTTGTGGAGCTCTCGACGGGATAGAGCTTTATATGCGCCTCCGTGAGGAAACCGTCGCCGTCGACGGTGACATTCATCTTCTTCACCAGATCGTGAATACCGCTCGCCGGTTCCATTGCCAGCGCCAGCACCACAAGGTCGGCCTCGATTTCAAGCGCATGACCGCTCAGCGTGTCCGCCGTCAGCACTTTGAGGAGATCACCCTCTTCAAAGACCTTGGCCACCCGGCCGCGGATATACAAAAGATGCTCCTCCTCCATACCTTTTTGAACAAACTCTTCAAAATCCCGGCTGTCCGAGCGGATGTCCATGTAGGAGATGTACGCGGTCCCGTCCTCCACCTGTTGTCTGTACAGCCTCGCCTGTTTGGCGGTGTACATACAGCAAGCCCGGGAGCAGTACGCTTTGTGGCGCTCCGGGTCACGGGAGCCCGCGCATTGGATGAACACCACGCTTTTGGGAACCTCGCCGTCGGAGGGTCGGAGGATTTTCCCGCCCGTCGGCCCCTTGGGGTCGAGCATCCGTTCAAAGGCCATGGCGTCGACTACATCGGGGATTTTCCCGCCTCCGTATTCAGGCAGATTGGCGGGGCTGTACAGATCGTAGCCCGTCGCCATCACAACGGCGCCGACAGATTCTTCCTGTGTCGAGCTGATCGCACCCAGGTCGATAGCGGCCTCGGGACACACATCGGCGCAAAGCCCGCAGCCGTCTTTGGTGCCTTCGTTGAAGTGAAGGCAATCTCTCCGTCCTATGACCGGCAGCTGCCGTTCGTCGTCCCGGTTAAGCCTGAAAACCGCTCCGCGCCGGGTGAGCCCCCGGTTAAACTCATCAGGCACCAAGACCGGGCAGACATCGAGACATTTCCCGCAGTTGGTGCAGTTTGCATGGTCGACAAACCGGGGTTGTGTGCGGATGGTCACTTTGAAATTGCCCACGTAGCCTTCAAGCGCCTCTACTTCCGAGCTGAGATAAACGGTGATATGAGGATGCTCGTGGACCTGGGCTCTCTTCTTATCAAGCAGTTCAGAGATTTCCTGAAAGTAGGGAAAAGTCGTGCTGATTTGAGCCGTGTGTCCGCCGATTGCAGGTTCCCGCTCGATGATGATCACATCGTACCCCGCATCCGCCAGATCGAGGGCCGCCATGATCCCGGCGATCCCGCCGCCGACAACGCATACCCGTTTCGTCAGATTTATGGTGATTGTCTCCAACGGCAGGTTCTGGCTGACCTTGTCCAGCGTCCCTTCGATAATGCTTATCGCCTTGGCGGTGGCCGCCGGTTTGTTGTCCGGATGTACCCAGCTGCATTGCTCGCGGATATTGGCGATTTCAAGCAGATACGGATTCAAACCCACGGAACCGGCGGCTTTGCGAAAGGTGTTTTCGTGCATACGCGGCGAACAGCAGGCAACCACCACTCCGTCAAGCTTCTTCTCTGCAATCGCGTCCTTTATCTTCTGCTGTCCGGGATCGGAACACATATAGACGTAATGCTCGGCATGGGTAACCCCGTCCAATTTCAATGCGCCGGCGACCGCCTGATCAACATCGACGCTCCCCGCGATATTTGATCCGCACCAGCAGACGAACACACCAATCTTTTTCATGCGCGGCCCCGCTGTCTCATACCCGATAGGAACATCTGGACCCTGCTCGCCGCGGCGCTGCCCTGGGCGCTGGTATCTGCTATATCCTTGAGCCCCTGGCAGCAGCCGGCTATATAAATGCCCCGCTGCTGCGTATCCACCGGCCCAAGTTTGTAGTCTTCTTCCACAAAAAAACCATCTTTGTCGCAGGTGAGCCCGAGTCTGGCGGCCAGCTCTGCGGCGCCCTCGTTCGGCACCAGCGCCGCCGCTACTACCACCAGATCCGCGGCGATCTCTATTTTCTTCCCAATGAGGGTATCGGCCCCGTGGACTATCACTTTTCCGTTATCTTCCTGCACCCTGGCAGCCCGGCCGCGTATGTAGATGATTTGCTCTTCGGATACGGACTGCTGGATGAACTGCTCGTAGCCTTTGCCGGCGGAACGTATATCGATGTAAAAGATGTATACCTGCCCGTCGCGAACCTTGTGTTTGTAGAGCCTTGCGTGTTTTGCCGTGTACATACAGCACACCCGGGAGCAGTAGGACTTATGATACTCGGGATTTCGCGAGCCGGCGCACTGTATAAAAACGACGTCTTTCGGCTCTTCGCCGTTGGAGGGACGGAGCATCGCCCCGCCGGTTGGGCCGGATGCGGAGAGATACCGTTCAAAAGTCAGCCCGTCGATGACGTCAGGGATTTTTCCGCCGCCAAGCTCGGGCATCCTGCTTTTCCAGTCATAGACGTCGAAACCGGTTGCGACGATGATCGCCCCCACGTTCACCTCGAAGAAGCTCTCCTTCTGCTCATAGTCGATTGCTCCCACCGGGCACACTTTCGCGCACGCGCCGCACTTTCCGGCGGTCAGGTAACGGCAGCGGTCAGCGTCTATAACCGGTTTGTTCGGGACAGCCTGCGGGGACAAGGTATAAATAGCCTTCATCAACCCGGCGTCGCGTTCAAAAGCGGCCTTGCCCTTCGTCGGGCACTTCTGGACGCAGGTACCGCACCCCGTGCACTTATTCCAATCGACATAGGTCGCCTTCTGTCGTACCAGCACCGTGTAATCGCCGGCCTCGCCGTCAAGTTTCTCAACTTCACAGCAGGTTTTTAAGGTGATGTTCGGATGCTGTCCTGTTTCGACGGTCCTGGGCGTCAGGGTGCATTGCGCGCAGTCGAGAGTCGGAAAAGTTTCGGAGAGCTGCAGCATCCGGCCGCCGATTGAAGGCAGGCGCTCCACCACTACCACCTGATAACCGGCGTTACCCAGGTCAATCGACGCGGTAATCCCGCAGATGCCGCCGCCGATCACCATCACCCTCCAGTCAACCGGGACGCTCTCGAATTGCTCCATAGTACCGAAGGCGGCGGCCTCTATCGCAA
>JAFGHN010000145.1 GCA_016930115.1 Spirochaetales bacterium
AGCCTTGTTTGCGGGCGGTCCGGCTCACTCAAGTAGCGCAGGAATTGCCCGGGCGCGCTGGGCAGGCGGCGCTTCGCAGGCTCGGAGACGAAATTGCTCCAGGCGTCAAAGATCTCTGCTTTGGAGGGTTTCTTGTCGAATTGCACAAAAACCGTAGCAAGATGTCCGTCTGACACGGGCACACGTATACACTGGCTTGTTATCACCGGCCGGCTGGCCGGAACGATCTTTCCGTCACGCACCTCACCCCAGATTTTCAGCGGTTCCTGTTCGCTCTTCTCTTCCTCACCGGGAATATAGGGGATGATATTGTCAACTATTTCAGGAAAGCTTTCGAAAGTCTTGCCCGCCCCTGAAATGGCCTGATAGGTGCTGACGACAACTTTGCTAACGCCGTACTCGAGCAGCGGATGCAATGCGGGCACGTACGATTGTATCGAGCAGTTCGGCTTGACCGTGATAAATCCCCTTTTGGTCCCCAATCTTGTCTTCTGATATTCGATCAGGGCGGAATGCGAATGGTTGATTTCGGGGATCATCATCGGGACGTCCGGGGTGGCCCTGTGGGCGCTGTTGTTCGACACAACCGGCGTTTCGGTCTTTGCGTAGGATTCTTCCAGCGCGCGTGTCTCGTCCTTCGGCATGTCGACGGCGCAAAAAATGAGATCAACCTGACGCGCGACCTCATCCACCAAAGAGCCTTCGAGCACGGTCAACCCCTCGGTCTGCTCGGGAACAGGCGCCGGCATCACCCAGCGGCCTTTCACGGCGTCTTTATAGCTCTTTCCCGCCGAGCGTTTACTCGCCGCGACGACGGTAAGCTCAAACCACGGGTGGTTTGCAAGAAGGGTGACAAACCGCTGCCCGACCATGCCGGTGGCACCGACAACGCCGGCTCTCAACTTATCGGCCATATCTGTTTCCTCCGTCGGGGCGGCCGGAGGCCGCTCCGTAAGACAATAAAACATAGAGAATAATCGGGACTGATGCAACAGGGTTCGATAGCAGGTTTAATAAGGGCAGTGAAAAAAACCGTTCATCTTCGGAAAGAGCACGTCGAAAAGCCTCGCCGTCTTTTGTTCGGCGGCGAGGTCCGGATAGAACGCGGCGCACCCGGCAAAGCTCTTCTGGCCGAGCACCAGCGGGGCAAAAAGATTCGGCGGCATACGTACGCTTGCGTGGCCTCTTGCGCCTTCGCCATTCCCCCCAGACGCAACCCCGGCGACCCTTCCGGACTCAAGACGGATCGCCACACTTTCCCTGTACAGATCAAGCTCGACGGTACCGCTGTAGGAGGCGAAGGCCCCGTCGGCCAATCTTCTCTCGAGCACGGGAGCTATTTTCGACAGAAACGCCGCCGGATCGGGCATCTTTATCTGCCAGGCGTATCCACCCAGACTTACGGCGCCCAGGTCGGTTGCCGCGAGGGCAACCGGATGCGTTTGAGGGAGATTCACCCTGATAAACGGTTTCTTCGCGATGATCGCCTTCTGTTTCAAGCACTCAAAGAAGCCCCAGTAGCAATCTGCAGGTAAGGCCGAACATTCGTTCAAGATGAGCCCCTCGCCGAATCCCTTGCGCGGCACCCGGCAATAGCCGACGGTTTCGCCTTCAGCTTCAACGATGTAGGTGTCCGCCGCGTAATCCGTCATCATCGAAGGGCCGACCAGATAAGACCACTCGTCGCGTGCTCTGGCCGCACAGAGATCGAAGGCGCGCATCGTCTGTCTGTAGTATCCGTCGAGCAGCTTTAGGTCATCATCGCCGGCCTGCCGGAAGGCTACGCTCCGCGCACAGCCGGTGATATGCCTGAACTCGAGGTGGATCTTCATTTCCAGCGGCAGCGTGTATTCGTAGCCGAACTGCCTGTAAAACCACGGTATCCCCTGAATATGGCTCATGATATAGCCTTCTTCCGCGAGAATCTTGTCGAATCTTTCTACAAGCGCACGCATCAGACCGAGACGGCGATGATCACTCCGCGTGCCGACGATCCCCATTTCACCGGCGGGTATCTCGATCCCGTCGTAGAGGATCGTCCAGGGGATGAGGCAAAGGGTGGCCACGGCATCACCGGAGGCGTCGTGTATGGCGGCGAGCCAGCGTATAGACCCCGCCCGCGGATGATGCGCCGCAAGCATCCTCGTCATCGCGCCAACGCCCTCATCGTGCACTTTCGCTATGAGGCAGGCGAGGCGTTCTATGCCGGTCGCGTCATCTATCAGCTTGATCGAGTATCCGCGGTGCCGCACTTCAGCTTTTCTCGCCGCCGTTTCCGGCGTCGTCCCCGTTTTCCGGGCGGCCCTTCGCTGAGCCGTTTCCATCCGCGGCGCCGCTCTTTCCGGCAGACTCGAACTTTGCCGACTTCACCTCCTTGGTGCTGAGTCTGACTCCGTTCGCCTTTACGCTTTTCACAAGGTATTCGTCAACCGGGAAGCTCTCTTCGAGTATCTTGAGACGGGGCTTCGGCTTATAGGTAAGCAGGGCGTTCACGCCGGTTCTTGTCGTGAGCTTCAGCACCGAGGCGCCTTCCGGAACAAGCGAATACATCTTCTCAAGGATGAACTGCTCGATCCGGCAACGTTTGAGGTAGGTGTACCCCGTGTCTTTCTCCTTGTAGATGAGAGAGATCACGGTGTTGAGGAGCTTGTCTTTGTCGGCAAGTCCGCAGGCGAGCATACCCTTGCCCACATAGAGCTTTTCCGGAGCGTCTATGACGGAATACTCCCCGGTTCGCCGTATGACGAGTACCCGGTCATAATCGGAAACGGGGAAGAGCGCCTTTCCGTCACGCACTCCGTGTCCAAGATAGCCGGTGTCCCCGTTATACTTGAGCTCGTAGTTCCGCTGCGCGACGTCACGCACATCGACTCTGTCGAAGGAGACAAGCTTGGATTTTCGCTTGAAACTGTTCTTGTTTTCCTTGATAAGATCGTCGAGAAACCCGGTGGCATACTCGGTGAGGTGTTTCAGGTGATACCCTATCTGCCTGAGCCGCGTCCTTATCTCATCCATCTCCTTGCGCGATCTATTTATGTCGTAAAGAGATATCCTCCTGATGGGGATTTTCAGGAGCCGCTCGACGTCCTCGACAGTCACCTCGCGTTTGATCTGGTTTTGAAACGGTATGAATCCGTCTATGACCGCCTGGGTGACTTTCTCCTGCGTCTCCTTCTCTTCAATTTGCTTGTAGATGCGTTCTTCCACAAAGATCATTTCGAGCGTTCGCGCGTGTAACCTGTCTCGCAGATGCCCCTGCTCAATCTCAAGCTCTTTCTTCAGAATATCGACGAGCTGTTTGGCGTGATATTCGACGACTTCGGTGACCGTCATGATCGCGGGGGTAACACCGTGAATAAGCAGCAGGTTTGTTGAAATGGATTGCTCGCAATCGGTAAAGGCAAAGAGGGAGTCCACCGTATCTTGAGCGTACACTCCGCGGGCAAGCTTGATCTCGATTTCGACCTCTTCGCTGGTGAAATCGTTGATCTCCGAGACCTTTATCTTTCCCTTGCGGGCGGCGGCTTCGATGGAATTGATGAGGCTTTCCGTCGTACAGCCGTAGGGTATCTCACGGATGATGATTCGTTTCTCGTCCTTTGTGTCGAGTTTCGCCCTGACGCGAACCTTCCCCCTCCCGTCTTCGTACTCCGTGGCGTCGACAAGCCCGCCCGTCGGGAAGTCAGGGTAGAGCGAGAACTTCTCGCCCAAAAGAACGGCGCGGACCGCCTGCAGCACTTCGATGAGATTATGGGGAAGAATTTTTGTGGACATCCCCACGGCGATACCTTCAGCGCCCTGGATGAGGACAACCGGTATTTTGGCGGGGAAAGCAACGGGCTCTTTGTTTCTGCCGTCGTAGGAATCGACGTACTCGGTGAGCTCCGGGTTATAGAGCACGCGCTTGGCGAAGGGCAACGCTCTGCACTCGATATACCTGGCCGCTGAAGGCTCGTCACCGGTGTACTGATTGCCGAAATTGCCCTGCTTCTCAATAAAAAGGTCCTTGTTGGCAAGGACAACCAGGGCGGAATAGATGGAAGCATCCCCGTGCGGATGGTACTTCATGCAGTGACCGACGACATTGGCGACTTTGTGAAATTTGCCGTCGTCCATCTCAAAGAGCGAGTGCATGATCCTGCGTTGCACGGGTTTGAACCCGTCGTCGATATGTGGTATCGCCCGGTCCTTGATGACGTAAGAGGCGTACTCCAGAAAGTTTTCATTGAACAGCGTATTTGCGTAAGCCATTAGATCAGATTCTCCATGATATAATCGCGGCGCTCCGGCGTGTTCTTCCCCATGTAAAATTCGAGTGTTTCCTGAATGCCTTTGATCGACTTGACACCTACCCGTATCGCGCGCATGTCTTCTCCGATAAACTGGCCGAACTCTCGCGGTGAGATTTCTCCCAATCCTTTGAAGCGCGTCACTTCCGCACCTTTGATCTCGCCGAGGGCTTCATCCCGTTCTTTTGCGGAATAGCAGTACCTGATTTCGGTCTTGTTACGCACACGGAAAAGCGGTGTCTCCAGGATATACACCCGGCCCGCGACCACCAGCTCTTCGAAGTAGTTCAGAAAGAAAGTGAGAAGCAGATTGCGGATATGGAAACCGTCATAATCGGCGTCCGTCGCCAGGATAATCTTGCCGTACCGCAAGTCGTCAATATCGTTCTCAATCCCAAGGGCCATCATCATGTTGAAAAACTCTTCGTTCTTGTACAGGGCCGTCCGGTTCTTGCCGAAGACGTTGAGCGGTTTACCTCTTAAGGAGAATATCGCCTGAGTGTGCGGGTCCCTCGCGGAGACGATAGACCCGGTGGCGGATTGCCCCTCGGTTACGAAAATCATCGTGTCTTCGCCTTTTGTCCCGTTATTCAGATGCAATTTGCAGTCTTTCAGGTTCGGGATCTTTAAAGCGATTTTTTTTGCGGCTTCACGGGCTTCCTTCTTGACGACGTTCAGCTCTTTTCTCAGTTTCTCGTTGCTGCCGATCTTGTTTTCGAGCTTGCCCGCGGTGATCTTGTCCCGATGCAGGTGGTCTACTACCGCTTCGCGCACGCTGTTGACAATCCAACCGCGGATTTCGGTGTTTCCCAGCTTATTCTTCGTTTGGCTCTCGAAAACCGGGTTCTTCAGTTTGACCGAGATTGCGCCTGTCAGCCCCTCTCTGACATCCACTCCGGAATAGGATTTCTTGTAGAACTCGTTTATGCCTTTGAGGATACCCTCCCGAAAAGCGCTCTGGTGGGTCCCACCGTCGGAGGTGTACTGACCGTTGACGAAAGAGAAGTAGGTCTCTCCGTAGTTGTTGGTATGGGTAAAGGAAAACTCCACCCGTTCAACACCGGCGTGGATGATTTCGTAGAGAGCGCCTTCCGCAACTTCGGCGTAGAGCAAATCGAGAAGCCCGTTCTTCGATTCGATCCTTTTCTTGTTGTATTCGAGCACAAGGCCTTTGTTCAGGTACGCATAATTCCAGAGACGCTGTTCGACAAAGTCGTCATGAAACTGATACTCGTCGAAAATATCGTAGTCGGGAATGAACTCGAAATAACTTCCGTCACGTTCTTTTGGTGCCTTTCCCTGCTTCTTGGTTTGTAGCACCCCGCGCTCGAAAATCGCTTCAAAGTATTTTCCTTCTCTGAAAGAGACTACCCTGAAAAAGCTCGACAGCGCGTTCACCGCCTTGGTGCCGACTCCGTTCAGCCCCACGCTGAACTGGAAAACGTCATCGTTATACTTGGCGCCGGTGTTGATGAGAGAAACACATTCGATCACCTTGCCGAGCGGTATGCCTCTCCCGAAATCCCTGACCCTCACTCTCTTGTCTTTGATCTCGACTATGATACGGTTCCCGTAGCCCATGATGAACTCGTCGACGCTGTTGTCGACAATTTCCTTCAAGAGAACGTAAATACCGTCATCGAGATTGCTGCCGTCTCCAAGCCGGCCGATATACATACCGGTTCTCAACCGAATGTGTTCCAACGAACTCAGGGTCTTGATTTTGCTCTCGTCATAAACAGCGGCGGATTTCACGGATGATACTCCTTCAAGCAAGCAGCCTGAGAATGCTTCAAAGGACGGGGCATGTCTTGAGACGACTCCCTGCAGATTCTTGATGGTTTATACCGATGCATGGAATGGCTCCCCTCCCAAGGGTGTGTATTAATTGTAGTAAATACTGCCGATGCGCGTCAATGATCGCATGACGATCACATCGCGGCGACACACGACGGCCACACCGGCCTTCATTACCTGGCGAATCTGGCGCTTATTCTCTGGAGTTTGGCCATAAAAAACGTCAGTACGCCGGGCATCAGCCATTGCATGGCGGCAAGTAGTTTGCCGGCAAGGGTCATGACTGTTTTGCGCCGGCGGAGCCGCACCTGCCTGTATACAGCCCTGGCGACGTCTTCCTGGGTACTGTGGAGCGGAGGATGCACCTGTATCCGCGAGCCGTCCGCAGCGTAGAGCAGCTTGTCCGGATCATTCTCAGTTATCCCGACGTAGAGAATACCGAGATGGACACCCGTTCCCGAGAGCTCCACCCAGAGCGACTGGGCAATCGCCGTCAGGGCCATTTTGCTCGCGCAGTAGAGGTTGATATACGGCATCCCGCGGACGGCCGCAAGGCTTGAGATGAGCTCGATACTGCCTTTTCTCTTCTTAATCTCCGGCAACGCCTCGATAATCGGCAGCACAGCGCCCAGGATATTCGTGCGGATGATCCCGTCGACGACCTGTGGAACAAGGTCCTCAAACCTGCCGCGCATCATCATGCCGGCATTGCACACAAGAACGTCTATCCCTCCGAATTTCCCGACGGTTTCACGGATCAACCGGGACACATCCTCCGGATTACTCACGTCCCCTTGAACCGCAAGTGTCCTCGATCCTTCCGGATCAAGGTTCATCCTCGCCTTCTCAAGGCGCTCTGCGTCCCTGCCGTTCAATACAACCTTTGCACCCCGTTCGAAAAACAGTGAGGCGATCTTGTACCCGATACCTCGGTTTGAACCGGTGACAATCACCACTTTCCCTTTGGCGCCATCTCTTGTCATGTTCGTCCGGTGACCTCCAAATAGCCGTTTTCGCAGAACCAGTCATAGGCGGCGCGTACCGCTTGTTCCACCGGTGTCTGCGGAAGCCCGAGCTCCCGCACCGCCTTCGCGGCACTGTAAAAATGATATTCCGTCGAAATCCTCGCCATGGGCAGGCTGATTTTGGGTTCGCTGCGGGTGAGAATTCCCGCGGCCGAGCCAAGGAAGCCCACCGCACGGCTGAGCGCCGCAGGGATCCTCCTGCGCGGCGGCTTTACACCCACCACACGGGCAACAAGATCGAAGAACTCGTGATAGGTCAGGTTTTCATTCCCCAGAATGTAGCTCTCCCCGGCGCTGCCCTTCACCAGCGCATTGACCGCACCGGCGGCTGCATCCTTGACATACAGAAAGCAGCGCCCGCCGGATGTGTAACCCGGCACTTCACCCCTGGCAATCGCCAGGATCATGCGTCCGGACCCGGGCTTGGTATCGTAAGGGCCGAGCATAAAGGTGGGAGCAACGATGACGGCCGGCAACCCGTTCCGGCTTACCGCCTCAAGAACGCGTTGGTGCGCTTCGTATTTGGTATCCATGTATCCGAGCCCGTATATGCTGCATGCGTAAGGTTTTGACTCGTCCCCTGGAGCTTCCTTCGTGCCAAAACCAAAGGTGTTCGCCGAACCGATATGGACAAGACGTTTGACTGAAACCGCCAAGGCAGCGCGGATGACGCTCAAGGTTCCTTCAACGTTTATCTCGTAGAGCAGTTTACTCCGCGCCGGCCAGATGTTTGTTGACGCCGCCGTATGGATCAGGTAATCACAGCCTTCCGCGGCCTTGACAACCGCGGCGGTTTCACGTATGTCCCCGCCGATACATTCCACCGGGAGGTCCCGGAGGGTAGCGGGGTCGCGGCCGGGTTCGGTAAGAGCGCGGACCTGATACCCGCGGCTCAGGAGTTCGCGCACGATATTCGTCCCAAGAAAACCGTCTCCACCGGTAACGAGAACGCGTTCATTCGTGTTTTGATTCATAAAAGCGCACCTCTAAGAACTGTAGGCTTGACATCACCGCGTTCAGCCTGAGCGCCGTCTGAAAACACCCTTGCGCCTATCCGGCCGGCTTCTGGATTTTGCGCCCTGCGACGGCCTCTGGGGTATATGTATGGCCCCGCCAAAGAGCAAAACCACGTAAGCGAGCTCATTCCTCCTGTCACGGATTGCGGCAAGCGTGAGAGGGTTCTTGAGCTCGTTCAGTTCCACCGAGGTTTTGCGTCTGTCCAGTTCCAGCACCGAATCCCTGAACGGCACCTCCGGGAACACCGTTTCAACGTTTCTGCCGATAAGCTCGGACCGGTTATGGTCCGTTTGTCCGGCCGCGTTTTCTCCGATATACCGTATGTATCCTTGCACGTCCGTCACAAGAAGGGGGGCCTGAATATTGTGCATTAAGAAATCGACAAGCTCCGACAACGCGCTGATCTTCAGGGTTTTTCTCTCGTTCAAGGCGTTGAGCGAGAAATAGAGCAGGGTTATCCGCTCGCCTATCGGTCCGAGCTTCTTCATGCTCAATTCCGGAGAAAAATCTCCCCGCTTGTTCAACTCGATGAGCTTGTCGAGCTCCCTGTAGAGCGACAATGTCCGCCAGGCTACCGCGAGAAAAGCGACAAGGACAACCATCGCTCCGGTGACGGCAATATAAAGGACGCTTTCCGCTTTTGCTTTGAGCTGTGAGCTTGAAACGGCGTTATCACCGCTCAACTCGAGGTACGCGTAAACGCCGGTCCCCAGGATAAACGCGGTGAATAAAACGCAGAAAACAACGGCGGTGCTTCTTTTCAGCAGTATCATAGCCCAATCAATATCCCTTGAGCGCGTCTATATCTTCGTTCGTGCCCACTATGAGCATGACATCGGTTTCTTCCGGAACGTCACTGCCGCTTGGAAAGATGACCTGCTCTTTCCGGATCGAATTGCCCGTCTCATCGATCGACAGCGTGACCCTGGTAATGGCGATTACGTTGATGTTGAACTTGCCGCGGAGGTCGAGCTTGGCCAGGCTTTTGCCCACAAAGCTCTTCGGCGGGTAGAGCTCGGCGACGCTCACCGTCTGTGTTACCGGTATCCGGTCAAGCACCTGGGGCGACATGAGCTTGCTGCCGATACGGATGCCTTCGTCGATTTCGATGTTGACGATCTCATCGGCCCCAATCTGCTTCAATACCTGTTCATGGAGCTCGGAGATCGCCCTTGCGAGGATATACGGCACGCCGACCCGCTTGAGCAGCGCCGTTGTGAGTATACTCGCGGCGATATTGTCGCCTATCGCCACAACCGCCACGTCCACATCGTCAAGAGGCGCGTCTGTCAGACTGTCCACATCGGTGGCGTCGAGCAAAATAGCCTGGGTCGCCGTATCCTTTATCCTGTCGATAAGCGTCGCGTCATTGTCGATGGCGATAACACGCCCGCCGCGATCGGTAATGATTTCGCACACCTTACGGCCAAAGGTGCCGAGCCCGATAACGGCGAACACTTTTTCTTTTGCCATTGCCTCTCCTCAGGGAATTAATAATACAGGCCGGTTCAACCGATTGCAATCTCGCCGCGGGGATACTCTATCCGTATCTTTCTCGTTCCCAGAGACGCCGCCGCCAATACGGTCAGCGGCCCGACACGCCCGAGGAACATGAGGAAGATAATCACCGCTTTCCCCGGGATGGAGAGTGCCGCGGTTATCCCCGAGGACAATCCGACCGTCCCGAAAGCCGATACGGCCTCAAAAACGATATGTTCAATCGGTGCGTTTTCGAAAAGCGCAAGAAGAAGAGAACCGGTGGCAATAACCGTCACGGCGAACAGTAGAATGAGAAACGCCCTGAGCACGGTGTTGATGGTAATCGAGTTGTGGTACAGCGTTACTGATTTGCGGTCGCGAAGCGTCGCGCTGATATACGCGATCATCACCGCGGCGGTATTCACCTTCAGCCCGCCGGCAGTGCTTCCCGATGCTCCACCTATAAACATAAAGATCGCCATGGCCACATAAGTGACCGGTCGCAGGCCCGAGAAGGGAATTGTATTGAAACCGGCGGTGCGTAACGTGACGGACTGGAAAAACGCCGAAAGGTACTGCTCTCCCAGACCGTAATCTGCCATCGTATACGCGTGTTCGAGGCCGTATACTGCCATCATACCCGCAAGAATCAGTAACGCCGAACCGGTGAGCACGACTTTCGTATTCATGGTCATCCTGACGAGCTTTTCCTGCATCTTTCGTACCGACCGGTGATAGCGATTGGCGAGGCACTCACCCACATTGATGATGACGCTAAAACTGATCCCGCCCAGGATAATGAGGAGTGCTATCACCGTTACGAGGAATCCGTTGGTGCGTACGCCTTCAAGGCTGTTAGAGAAGGTGGAAAAGCCGGCGTTGCAGAACGCGGAAATACTGTGAAACACCGCGGTAAACAAGGCGCCATCGACGTCGCCTCTGAGCGCAGGGGCAAATCCCAAGAACAAGAGCGCCGCACCGATTCCTTCGATTGCAAAAGTGATGACGATGATGTTGCTCAGGCTCCGGGCAAGTTTGGTCATGTCTCTTTCACTGAGCATGTATGAAATAAGCATCTTGTCCTCGATCGACATGGATCTGCGGAGCACAAAGATGGTGAAAAACGAGAGGATCATGATACCGAGGCCGCCGATCTGTATGAGCACCAGAATCACTATCTTGCCGTACAAGCTGAAGGCGATCGCGGTATCCACAACGATGAGGCCCGTCACACACACCGCCGAGGTCGAGGTGAACAAAGCGTCTATAAAGGACAGCCCGCGGCCTGCGGCGGACGTGAACGGCATCATGAGCAAGAGCGTCCCTACCAGAATCACGAGTAAAAAACTGAAAAGTATCGTCTGCGCCGGGCGCGCCGTTATCTCTTCGATAAACGAAGAAAGACGCCGCAGGCGGTTGAAAACCTTTAGAAGAATGAACAGGTTCCGGACGATGACCAGGACAAACGGCAACTGGCCGATGGACCCTGCCTCAAAGGCGAGAACCGACAGCTTGTTATATGCGAACAGAATAACGAAAGCCCCAGTGAAAACCAGAGAAGGCAGGTTCTGCTTGATATACACGCGCTTATATGCAGCCTTCCGGAACCCGGCGATGACCTCAAACAGAATCAGCAATACGACAACGTAATCGACAATTGAAACGGCCATCCGCATGGCGGGGGAAAGCTCGTCGACCTGCTCGACAAAGAGCGAGACAACGCTTAACAGCAGCGTAACCACAAGCAGCGCTTTCATCCCCGCCAGCATAGTCCACTGCCGCGCTTCTTGACAACCGATTCACGCCGTGCGTATGCTATGACAACACAATGGTTAGACTTGTCTTCAGCATCGTATTTCTTGTGATTCTTGCGGTTTTTATCGCTTTCAACGCGCACTTCAATACGGATGTCAATCTGTTCGGATACAAAATGACAGGCGTGCCCACCGTCGCCGTGGTCCTGCTTACTCTTGTTGCGGGCGTGCTCTACTCGTTCGGGCTCTATCTTATTGCGTATTTCTCGAAACGGCGGGCCGGGAAAGCAAAAGAGCTGAAACGGAAGAACGCCGAAAAGACAAAAGAACTCAAATCACAGGAAGAAGAGCTGAAAACCGCCAAGGCCTCTCTTAACACGGCTGATGAAGCTGGGGCGTCCGTCGGTGGATTGTTGGCACAACCCCGGAAAAAAACCCGCGGTATCTTCAAAGGTCTCGGCAAAAAGTCAAAACGCCGGTAGGGAGGACCCGGAGCCGCGAGTCAGGCCGTCACTGGATCTCTTCAACTTTCCTTCTCTCCAGGTTCCGCCGGAGCGGCGGTTAACTTTGCTTCCTCGATCTGCAAGCTTTCTAAGTCTCCAAACAGTTTTTCCTTCTCCGCTATGTCTCTGTCCAGCACCGCTCTCGATTCTTCCAGTTCCTTTATTCGTGCTTTCATCGCGGCCAGCTCGTTGTCCAGGTTATCTTTCCGCTTTTGCAGCTGCTTGATTTCAAGCCCCGCTTCAACACGCTCAAGAAGCTGCTTGTAGTGCTTGGTCTCATCCTCATTACGCTTGATGGCCGCGACTGTTCTCGATACCCTGGCGCTTACGGTTTCATCGTTCTTACATGTCGAGTAGAAATCCATTCCGATGACGCCGAGATATTCCTGAAGCTCATTTTCCAGACGTCGTACCGCATGTTCGAGATTCTTCAGCGGATTCCGGATTCCCGCACTACGTTCCATCTCAAGCCTCTCATCGGCAAGCCGTTCGCTCTCGAGCTCCAATTCGCTCATCCGTTTCCGGGCAAACTTGAGACTTTCGATTGTCTCGCTGACCGGCGCGATCCGCCGCGAGAGGACGGTGTCGCTCTGCATTCCCTGAAAATCCGCCGATTCGCAGAGCTGCTCGCCCAGACGCTTCAACCGGCGGTTGCGCTGCATTTCCCGCGTTTTCAGGTTTCCGCGCAGGACAATCCCCTTCCCTCTTTTTAGCGTTTTACCGATGAAGGAGCCCGGTCCGGCGGAAGATTCCAGCCGTTGCAACTCCCGTTCCTTCTCGGCGATTCCACTCTCAAGTTGTTCCATGTCATCGAACAGTTCCGTTATATCTCGAAACAAGGCGGGAGATTGTCGGTAGAGCTCAAAAGCTGCGGCGCCGATACCTTCGTAATGTTCTTCCATCACCGTTCGCAGTTGCTCTAACTGCGAGCTGACCGAGCGCTGTTCATCGCCGGATTCCTTAAGACCGCGCTCCAGCTCCCGCAGCCTGTCAAGTGTCTTGTTTTTCTCGCGGATTTCGGCACGAATCTGCCTGATAGACGACAACTTCTCTCCAAGGGTTTCTTTCCATGCCCCCTCGCTCTTCGTTGTGCTGAGGGCATC
>JAFGHN010000146.1 GCA_016930115.1 Spirochaetales bacterium
AGTATCAGAATTTTGCGTTTGTCAAATCGGTCCGCCGTGACTCCCGCCAAAAGGCTGAAGAAGAGGATAGGCAAAGCCCTCAGGAGATTGACGACCGCCAGAAGCGTGGCAGAGCCCGTCAGCTCCCATATCAGCCAACTCCGGGCCACCGATTCCGACCAGAAGGCCGCCGAATGACCCAATTGCCCTATCCACAGGAGACGGTAGTTGCGGTTTCCCAGTGCCCTGAAGGTCTGTCCGCCGGTAATAGCCTTGAGCCATCGTGGTAGTGCAATCACGGCGAGATCGTAATCCCGCCGGCGGCGGCGCGACGCCTCGAAGGGCTTACGGGAAGCCTCATCCGGTGTATCGGCACACCTTCGAACACGCCGGCTGAAACAAAACACTCACGCAAGTTCTCCGGTATGAACCGCGCCACCGGCCCGGTGAGGTAGAAATTGCCGGGTTGGGCGAATTGATGCCCCACGTGGAAGAGAAAATTTACCGTGTCGGAAACGATCGTTCCCGTATTACCCCGGCTGCGATAGACCGTATTGCCGATATGCATGGCAAGCTTATAGCTGATTGTGGTGTGATAGTCATACTTCTCCGCCGAGATAATCGCGCGGTTGAGGATCAGGCGCATCCCCCCGAGTATCTGATCGCACCGTTCGCCGTCAAACGGAAACAGTATCAATCCGCAGAGATCCATCCACATCCAGATCTTTCCCGAAAGTTCGGCGGCGAATTGGCCCACGTGCTGTTGAAACGCGGCTTTCACCTCATCCAGATGGGCGCTCCCCGATTTGTTCTTCCACTCGTCGATCAGGTCTATTTCGACGAACATGAGGCAGAACGTGTACTCCTGTCCGCTCTTTACGTTTGCCCAGGAGGAGCCTGAGAGTCTCCATTCCGGAGCGGGCGGTTTTACGTCGACATTGTCGCCGGCGGCGGTTTCAAAATTGCAGAAGGAAAAGGCCTTCTTCAACCGGGCTGCGGTAATACCGCCCTGAAGGGCCTTCTTCGATATATAATCCACCGCGCCCTGATGAAAGAGCTGCCCCGGGTCATCGACGACACCGGTCTCATCGACAATGCCGACTCTATACTGACTGTCACCGGCGGATTCCTTAAGCAGCTTTGTGATTTGCGCCTTATTCGATGTTGACACGTCGATATACACAAGAGTGGAACCCGCTGTGTCGGCGAGACATTTCTTCAGCTCTTTCGGGTTGGTGATAGAGAGCTCAAAAAGCCGGGACTTCTCGAGAGGCTTGAATTTGGAGATGATCGATTGTCTTGCGGTAGAAACGTAGAGCTTCAAAAAATCACTCCAACTCGAGGGTGTAGCGGAACGGTCCGTTCTTCTTTGTGCCGACGGGAGGGAACAGTACCGATATGAACTCGTCCAGCATCACTTTCACCACGATACTGATGAATACCGAGTCCGGGTCCGCCGCTTTTTCGACATCGTGGGTTTCCTTGATTGTTTCCAGTTCATCGAGCTGTTCGTCGTTTGCGCTGTATTCACAGCTGCCGCTGTGGACCCCGATCCTCACGGCAAGCGGCTCATTCAGCACGCAGGAAGTCCGGTTATAGATATACAGCTCATGCATGATCTCCATCGCACTCAGTACCGCCGCAGTATGCTTATCGCCAAAGAAGAACGCGACCAATCCGCCGTCGCCTTCCCATTTCCAGAATCGTCCGTTTCGTTTGTCGATTGACCTGTTGACTAATGAACGAAGGTCGGCGTAGGTCTTCTGTATCGTATTATGCGGGTTTGATCGAACGAGACGTGAGTTACCGACGATATCGATGTCCAGAAAAACAAACAAGTATTCCTTTCCTTTCTCCAGGACACCCCAGTTTCTCGTTTTTCTGAAATTGGGATTTTCAACGAACATCTTGCTGACGCTGTCAAAGACATAACCGAGATCGTAGGTGCCTTTAATAATCTCCCGCAGGAACGATATCGAGTATCGTCTTCCCATGATGCCGGTGTCCTGCGCGTCAACCAAAGCCTGCACGAACGAGCAGAATTTCCCTGTTTGGGTGACATCCGAAACAATCTGGCGGGCGACGTCGATATTCGGGATCGCGATGCTCGAGGGGAAACCGGTCTGTTTGTAGATGTCGTAATCCGGGATGAGATTCTTGATCAGATGGTTCATCGTGCGGATATCCATCGACTCGGAGAGGGCTCTGATGCAGAAGTTTCTCAAAGCTGTGGGTATCTTCGCGGCCATCGTCGTTATTGTGTCGGTTTGGCGGGGTTTGCACAAGCAGTCACTTGGTGGTAGTTTTTTTTTATGGAGCCGGTAGCGGATACGATCAGGCACTATCTCGACAACCGGGATATGCATTTCATTTTCCCGTCTGAGGTAGTCGCCGCTTTCTGGAGACGCCGTGCCCTCTCGTGTACGAACCGTCGCGCCGTCAGGTCAGACCGGTTCCTTTCCTGGGACACCTTCAAAGAAAAAACCTTCGCCCGCAAACGCGAAGAGGTGCCTGCAAACAGCTTTATCCGGATCTGCTTTGCCGCGGACCTGTTGCGCCGGAACGCCGGAGACAGCGGTTTTCTTCATAACCTCATTCTCCCTGAATACGCAGGCTCATGGAGACCCTTCGTCAGGTCAATCGCCCGCATGCTGCCGTCTCTCGACGGGATGTTGCAGGACCGGCAGGCTGCCGGGCTGCTCGATCCCGGGCTGCGTGAGGATCTGACGACCGTCGCCGGCAGGTACCGCCGGTTTCTCGAAGCCCACGGGTTCTATGAGCCGCTCCACGAGACGAAACGAATCGTTTCACCGCTTGAGGCAATCATATTCTTTCCGGAAGTCGTGTTTGACTTTGCCGAACATGAACGGCTGCTCCTCCGGCGGAACAGTGTGCTCGTTACAGACGTTGGCCCCCCGGCTGCCGCAACGGCGGTCCTGTATCCAAACGCCCGAGTTGAGGTGAGAAAGACCTGTCTGGCATGCAGGGAGCTTCTCGACGGCGGTGCCATACCATCCGAGATTGCAGTAACGCTGACCGATTGGAACGGCTATGCGGAGGAGTTCTGCGACGCCGCAGCGCGTTACGACCTGCCTGTCACGCGGCGGGCGGGCAAACCGCTGGCAGACTACGTTGAGGTCAGGCTCTACCGGCTGCTTTCAGAGTGCGTCGCTTCAGGTTTTGCGCTCGAAGTGTTAAAGGAGCTCTTCCTGAACGCTGCGTACCCCTGGCGGGATCCTGGTAAGGGGCGGGAGCTTGTCAGATTCGGAATCGACAACTACGGCGTACAGAATCTGCCCGGAAACGGGCCTTCGATGGATGAGTGGCACGGGAGACTCAAGGCCGCAAAAAAGCCACAGCTGCTTGAGTTCTACAGCCGTTTCAAGCGCGGAGCCGAGAGTATCACCGGGGCGTCCACGTTTCCGGATTTGCGCGCCGCCGTCATGGCGTTTAACCGCGGCTTTCTCGATACCGGCGGTTTCGGTGAGTCTCAAAGCCTGCCTTTTTCTGCCGCGATGGATGTGCTTGTCCGGATTGAGGAGCCGGCGGCGCGCCTGGATGATCTTGAGTTGGATTCGCCTTTCTCGCTCTGGATGACGTATCTGGCGGAAAGGAGATATGTCGAGCCCGGCCGCGGGAACGGGATCCGGCTATACGAGTATCGCGTCGCAGCGGGTATCTGTCCGGACCATCACTTCATCCTTGGCGTCTGCCAGGAAGCGTCTGCGGTAAGGCAGCCCGCATATCCGTACCTTCCTCTCAACATGGTTGGGGAGGATGTGCAAGCGCAAGGCGATTTCACCGAGTCTTTCTTCAGGCTCTACGAACGTTCGGGACGTAACGTGGCATTTTCGGGATCCAAGGAGAGTTTCGACGGACCGGTCACACCTGTCAGGCGCTTCACCTACGCCGATCCTCCCGCGGTGGAAAACGATCTTTATGCTTCGGAGATCCGCTTCTGGGCGGGGGCCGATCCTTTGCTCCCGCGCGTGCACAGACAACAACTCGCCGGCCTGGAATATATGGCCTCTACCGGGTTGCGCGAAAAGGGTCTTGATCTTACCGAACAGCCGCTCACCCGCGTTGCCCTTGCAGGCCGTATTTCCGGCAGGCTGACCGGAAGTAAGGGCGTGCTGCGCATATCTCCTTCAAACCTCGACATCTGGAGGCACTGCAGGTTCCGCTATCTGCTGCAACGGGTGCTCGGCATCGAGGAAAAC
>JAFGHN010000021.1 GCA_016930115.1 Spirochaetales bacterium
GCTCTGCATGACCCGCCGGACATCTTTCTCGTCCATAAGGAACATGACGGTGGGAACCTGGGTGTTCTCCATAACCAACAGGTCAAAGAAAGCGTCAAGCGGCTCCTTGTTCATCATTACGGCCACTTCCCGGATGTTCCTGCCGTTGTACTGCGGATTGTTTTTCGCACGGGCGATGAGTATGTCGGCCCAGTCAAAGCTGAATTGCAGCTCCTTTGCCATTTTCTCGCGCATAGCAGGATCCTGGAGATACACCATCAGTTTCTCCGCTCCTCCCTCCTGGCTCCAGTGCGGAAGCAACGCGGTCAGGTTCGTGCTGCTCGCGACATACGGGTATTGATCAAAGGTGACGTCCACCCCCATCTCCCGGTATTTCGTCACAAGCGCCAGACTTTCGGTTGTCCGGCCCCAATAGGGTTTCCCTTTCGCCTTGAAGTGGGCGATCTGGACGGAAGTGCCGCTGTCCCTCCCGATTTCGCAGGCTTCGGTCACCGCTTCAAGCAGGCGTTCTCCCTCATTTCTGATGTGGCTGAAGTAAATGCCGTTATACTCCGCGACGACCCTGGCCAGCCCGGTGATCTCGGGCTGCTTACCGTAGGCGCTTGGTGGATAGATGAGTCCCGTGCTCATTCCCCAGGCTCCGCTCTCCATCGCCTCCCGTACAAGGGCCTTCATTTCCTCAAGCTCGTTCTTGTCCGGCTCTCTGCTCGCGTAACCGAGCACGTTCTGGCGCACCGTACCGTGTCCCACGACAGGAGCAATGTTCACCGCCGCCCCCTGCCTGTCGATGCGGTCCATGTAGCTGTCCATTGAGCTCCAATCGTAGACGAAGTGTTCGGGAACTGCGGCTTTGTTGTATTTCATCCAATAGCGCTTGACCGATTCATTCATTGGAGCGGCCGACTCGCCGCACATCCCGATGACTTCCGTAGTGACCCCCTGCCGTATCTTGCTTTGGGCCTTGGGGTCGATCAGGATCGGGAAATCTGTGTGCGTGTGAATATCGATGAATCCCGGCGCGACGATGTGACCCGAGGCATCGATTGTCTTCCGGGCGCTATCGACCCTTCCCAGAGTCTCTATGGTATCTCCGACTATACCGATGTCTGCGTAGTACCAGGCGTTTCCCGTACCATCCATCACCTTACCGTTCCTGATTACAAGGTCATAGCTCATTCACCCGCTCCTTCTTTTGTTTCTTCCCGCGGCCTCATGGGACCTCTTGCCATCGACGCGAAAATGCCGAGAAAACAGACAGTGGCAAAGATGATGAATGCCGTCCGGATAGCCGGCTGGAGGTTTTCCCTGACTGCCGCGGTGACCTTGGCGTCACCGATAAACAGCGTGAAAATCAGAATCGCTGTCCCCATGCTCAACATCTGGCCGGTGAGCCGCATCGTTCCCAACGTGGCCGACGCGACGCCGTAGTACCGTCTTTCCACCGAACTCATGATGGCATTGGTGTTGGGTGACGAGAAAAGCGCGAACCCGAAACCGAGCACCACGAGAGCCCCGATGATAAACCCGATGTGGACGCTTTGCCCGGCAAAAGAAAGCCACAGTAAGCCTACCGCGGCGACGGCCATACCGGCGGATGCAAGAATCCGCGACCCGACCCGGTCCGAAAGGCGGCCGGCAAACGGTGAGAACAAGGCCATCACCACCGGTTGGGCAATGAGAACGAGCCCGCTTTGCTGCGGCGTAAATCCACGGATGAACTGCAGGTAGTAGCTCAGGAGGAAGCCTACCGCAAAGGTGGCGCTGTAATTGATCAGCGCGGCGAGGTTGGAGAAAGCGAAAACCGTGTTCCTGCGAAACAGGTCGATGTTGAGAAGTGGTTGCCTCACCCGCAACTCCACTGCCACAAACCCCGCAAGTGACGCTAAGGCGACGATAAGGACCCACAAGCCTGTCAGTCTCGGCAGAAGTGACAGACCGTACATGAGCGCGGCGAGAGAAAGCCCAAAGAGAAAAGCGCCGGGAAGATCAAACCGCTCCCCTTTGGATTCTCCGTTGTCCGCCGGAAGTTTCCACGCCACGAGCACGAACGCCACAACAGCAAGCGGAACATGGACGTAGAAGATGCTTCTCCATCCGAGCTGCTGGGTCATGATCCCGCCGATCACCGGACCGATCGAAAGTCCGAAGTAGGTACACGCCACGTTGATACCCAAAGCCTTGCCGCGTTCACCCGGGGGAAACACCGACGTGAGTATCGCGATCGCCGTGCTGAAGATCATCGCGGTCGTAATACCATGCAGAACGCGAAAGACAATAAGAAGTACCGCCGAGCCGGCGATACCGCAGAGGAAGGACGATACACCGTAACCGAGGAGCCCTATGAGAAAAACGGCCTTCCTGCCGCGGATATCCGCGATTCTGCCGAAGGGCACAAGGAAGACCGCGGCCGCCAGCAGATACGAAGTAGCCACCCAGCCAAGAACGGAAGAGTTCATCGAGAGCTCGTTCCCGATCACCGGAAGAGCGACGTTTATGGACGACGACATAAACGGCGTCAAAAAAGCCGCAAGAGCCGCGCTTGCCACGGCTGTCCGTCGAACCGCCGCGTTTTCAGGCCGAAGTTTGTCTGGTGTATGCTCCACGAGGCCCATCTTACCGAATCACCGGGAAGTAATCCATTCCTGCCCGGACGGTTGCCGAATGAGCGGACCTCGGGTAAGTTAGGCAAAGAATCATCGCAAGACAGGAAAGGAAACAAAACCATGGCCCGGAGAATTATCGATCTGACACATATCATCGAACCCACCGCGCCGGACGCGCAGCGCAAGTTCGTGATTCACAAGCACGACGCCCTGATGGAGATCCACGGTAAGGTACGTCCGGCGGGCGAGTGGTACATCATGTCCGATGTCGAGCTGATGGATCACGTCGGTACGCACATAGAAGTGCCCTTGCATTGTCTGAAAGAGGGCGCCGACCTGGCCAAGGTTCCGGTGGAGCAACTGATCGGTGAAGCCGTGGTCCTCGATCTGACAAACGCGGAAGCCGAGGGCGGAGTAACGCTCGAGCAGGTCAAGGCCGCTGCGGCGGGGTCCGGAGGCATCCGCGAGGGTGACATTGTGTTCGGCAGGATGGGCAAGACCGGGTACTTTTCCACCGCCGCTCTGCAATGGATTGTCGACCGGGGCATCAAGCTCATGGGTGTGGACTCCGGCGGCGTCGAGCTGTCGCATGACACCACCCACGCCAACGTTAATCACCTCCTTCTGTTCCGCGCCGGTATTCCGCTGATCGAGAACCTTGCTCACCTCGATCGGCTGACCCAAAGCCGCGTGCAGATATTCGCGCTGCCGGTGCCCGTGCGTGGGCTGGACGCCTTTCCATTGCGGGTGATCGCCATCGAATCTTAAGAAGCCTTGATGCCGCGTTGGCCGCTACAGCGCCCTCAGTATCTCCAGGGCCTTGTCTTCGAACAGCTTTTGCCATTCAGTTGCCACGATACAGTCGCTGTCTTCCTGGGCGCCGCCGCGGTTCCCGAGCTGCTGTGATGTCGGCGTGTAGTAGATATAACCGTTGGTGACGCCTGCCACAAACGTCAGTTTGTGGGGCGACTTCTTCTTGATGTTGAGCCCGATCTGCACCGACGGTTCGCCGGGGAAAGTGACCAGGGCGAACTCTCCGATCTTGAGCCCCATCACTTCGACATCGATCGTATCCTTCCCGGCCGCCACGTACCGTTCATGATGCATGGTCAACAGATCCAGGTTCGCCTGGACTCTGGTCATCTCCTCCATGATATGAATATTGTCGATGTAGAGATCCAGGTTGCGTCTGTTCTCCGCATCCAGGTGGGCAAGATGGTTTCTGCCCATCATCTGTTCGTGCAGGTAATGATGCGAGTCGGCCGATGGATAATCGGGATTGAGACGGTATTTTACCAGAAGCTGGATGAAGGTTTTCAGATTGAGAGTTGTACCCTTCAAGGAGCCCAGCAGCTCAAGCTGCCGTTCCTTCAGAGCGTCGATGTAAGGCGCCAGATTGGCCCTTGGAAGCGCGAGAGGTTCGTTGAGCACCCTCAGCTCTCCGGTTTCCTCGGTTTGTATGCGGCGAAGGGCGCGCATGGTGCTGAGGCCCAGCAGGTTGCCGAGAGGCTCCGCGTCCGGCGGATGGTCAAACGCTTTGTAAGACACTGGGTTAATGTCACCGGCGCATCCCTGCAGGAACAGAGCAACGGCGCCGTCGCCCAGGCAGTCTTCGATTACCCTGGAGGCGAAGCCGGTAATGTCAGCGGTGTTACCGGCGCCGGGCACGCCTTGGATGGGATGACAGGCGAAATTATAGACCACGGCCAGAGTGCGGCCATCCAGTCTGTCGAACCGGAGCACGCCTATCTCTGGATCCACGGGCCCCACACCGGCGACCTCGTTGTCCGGTGGTAACGCATACGCGCGGCGAACATCCGCCTCCCTGCCGTTCTTCAGTCTGACCCGGCGGTTTTCCATTATCTTGTCATTGCGTCCGACACCGGCGCCGACGCGGACCGGAACCATGGTGCTCCAGGCTTCTTTGACTGCATCGACCGTTCGCTGTTCGATATCGGCACAGATAACGCCATGGCAGTGGCTCGCGTTGAACAGGACGTGTGCCGGTTCCAGGTGCAGCTCTTCGTGTAGTCTCGCTCGTAC
>JAFGHN010000147.1 GCA_016930115.1 Spirochaetales bacterium
ATTCAAACGTTCTTTCCTCCAAGTCTATACCAGCGGTTCGGGCGGTCAATGAAAGAAAAAAAGGGAGATTGGCAGAAGGACCGTTACTTCCCGGTCGAAAAGGAGAGTGAAGTGAAAGGTCTCTGTCTTGTTTTGTTATTCGCAACTTCAATAGCGGCAGGCAGGCTGTGGGCACAGGAAACGGAAAAAGAAGGCGAACAGATCCAGTCGATCACCGAAGAACGGCGGGAGTTGCTGCTCTACGGTATCGATGACCAGGTTGTCGAGCTGATAGAAACACTGACCGAAGAGAAGGATAGTGTTCTTGCAGACGAGGCTTACGCTGCGTTTAAACTCACACAGAATCCAAAGGTGAGAACCAGGATATTCGATTACTTCAGCGCAATCGATTTTCCTGGCGCGCGTGAAGAAGCTATAGCAATTGTCGACTCCTTTTACGAGCAGTCTCCACAGCTCGTTTCCGCATCGATCAGGTATCTGACTGAGGAAGCCCCCTCCGGTCTTGCCGGGCATTTGCGGCCGTTGATAGACGCCACAGACCAGGAAATCGCCAGGATGGCAATAAAGGGCGTCGGCCTTTCCGGTGGCGATGCCGACGCGGAGATACTTCTCGAGCTTCTTGATGACGGCGATTATCCGCCGGCCCTGAAGCCCGAGATTATCCTTGCCTTGGGAGATATGAAAAATGTGATTGCGGTACCTCGACTTCAGGAAATACTCGATGACAAGAATGAGAACTCAACCTGGCGAAGATACGCTTGCGCTTCTTTGGGCAAGATAGGGGATACCGCAGCGCTTCCCGTGATAGAGCGAGCGTTGTACGACGAAGATGCGATGCTCAGGTCCTATGCGGTGGGAGCGCTTCAGTATTTCAGCGGGGACGAAATCGAAGATCTTCTCGCCGCTGCGCTCAAAGACTCTTTTTGGAGAGTAAGGGTCAGCGCAGCCCAGGGGCTGGGAGAAATACAGGCGCGGGAGGCGGTACCGATCCTCATCTTCAAGGCGGAGAAGGATCCTGAAATGAATGTCAGGATCGAGGCGGTGAGAGCTCTGGGCGCCATCGCGGATGCAGAAGCACTTGAGGCGCTCCGGGAGTTCTACCAAAAAGATCTGACGCCGGTCACATTGCGTGTCATATCGGCCGAAATACTCGCTGAAAAAGACCTGCCCGGTTCTCTCGAGTTGTTCAAGGCGGTAATAGACAAACACTGGGGCAAAGATACCACGAGAATTCTTGAAAGGACGGCGCAGATTCTTTCAAGAACAGAGTCGGATTTGCTTGAATCCTTTTATTCGCGTTTTATCGATTCCGGAGAAATGGTGGTGATGATATACGGGATACGCGGGATTGCCAGGAACAGGATCTTATCCCTCAGAGAGGCGATCGAAGAGTTGTCCGGCGAGGGGAATCACCGTTCGATCAGAAAAGAAGCTCTTGCCGCGCTCGAACAACTCGATTGACGATGACTACTCTTCATCCTTTTCGGGTTTCCGGACGAGCCGCATGATCGCATTTATCTGCTCGAGAGCGGAGATATAGCGGCGGAACCTGATTGTCAGTCTCCTGCCGGTTGACGACACAACCGCGATGTCTTTGTCAAGACAATCGTCCACTGCTTCCGCGTCTTCGAAGAACTCGGGCTTCACAGGCAGGAAAGCATACCGGTCACCCTTTCGCGACAAGAGCCCGATTCGTGGCGGAAACTTATACAGATAGATTAGGAATGATGAAAACCCGCCGCCCACGGTGGCACTACCGTCCTTGCGTATATAGTGGACATTGCGGTTGCCGATATGCGGGTTTTGGCCTTCAACGTACATCTCGATCGCGCGGTCATCGGCGGTGCCGTATACCGCCTGCGCGGCGGAGGTTCCGGCGGTTGCGAAAGCTCGGGCAAGAAGAGATCTGGCGGCGAAAGTGAGGAGGATCAGCAGAACGATACCCCCGGCGATCGCACCGGCATAACCGAGTACCGGGAGCAGGTGTACCGATCTCGCGGCGTCACGGAGACCGTCGCCTTTCAATGTGATGGTGACCGAACCTTTTCTCGGATATATCCGCAAATCATCCCCAAAAACCGCCTCGAGATCCAGAGTCACCGGCCCGCTTTCGACGGAAGACGGGATACGTATCTTTGCGCGCAATTCGCGCGATTTTTGCGGACGCACGCTCAAGATGACCGGTGAGTCCAGCAGGTCGGCGCCGTTCCAGATGAGCCCTTCCAATTCGACGAGAATCCGATCGTCGCTCAGATTGCGGACCGTGAGCGGCATGGTGAAAACCCTGCCGACGCGGCCAAGGTTTTCCGGGAAGACCAGCTCGGGCGCGCCAAGCACGCGATGGGTGGTGTCTCCGTCCGGTTGTCCGTAAACCAACACATCTACGTCGAGATCTTTCGCCAGCGCAGCATAGGTGTCATCGACGGTCTTTTCGTCGACCGGTTCGCTGGCGGTATCCGCTTCCGCATTGGCCCCGGTGATCCTTTCATCCTCTACCGCCGGCGTTTCCGCCGCGGTTGTTGCTCCACCCCGCGTTATTGCCGCAGTCTCGGCTCCCGGGAGCGTATCTGCCGCCGAGGTAGTACCCGCATCCGTTCCCTCGGTTTCTAAAAAGGCCGGCACCTTGAGCGCGGGAAACTGCACCAGAGTGATGTGCCAGCCTTCTTTGCGCATTTCGCGGGCAACCTCGGTTGCGGTCCGCGCATAGATATCGCCGCCTATCGCATAGGGACTCCCCGGGGGAGGATCATGAATTCCGTCGGTGAGCACAAGAATCTTTTTTTCAGATTGCTGGCGCAGGCCCTTGGTATAGCTATATACGAACCTCAACGCTGAAACCAAATCGGTGTAACTCCCGAGAGGCTGGAGGAGTAATATACGGTTCAGGGCATCGTCGATAGCATCACCGCTTTCAAGATCGAGCATCAATTCGATTCCCGGATTATCCGCGAAAGTGAGTAGATGAAAACCGTCGGAAGGGACGAGATGTTCTTTCAGTATGTCCCGTATGAGATAGTTTACCGTATCGTCAAAATACGGGAGCATGCTTTCCGAGATGTCAAGAAGAACGACAAAATCAAGCGGAGACGCAGCCGCCGCCAATGCGATAATAACGAGAAAAACAGGTACGAGAATTGTCTTCATCGAATCCGTCCCGGCTCTAAGATGCGGATTTGGCAGACGAAAATGCGACGATCTCCTTCACGGTATATTGGTATTCCCGTTCGTTGATGACAAAACTTATCTCTTCGCCTAAGTTGTGCTGGAGCAGTTCGCTTCCAAAAGGAGAGAGATAGGATATTATCCTATCTGAGGGATTTGATTCCCATGGGCCGAGAATCGTGTAGACTTCATCTTCTCCGGTCTTTTTGTTTGTAAGCGTAACTGTCGTTCCAAAAGATATTCTTGTAACATCGACGTCATCAGGATCGAAAATCTGAGATTTTTCAATCTCCTCTTTAAGGCGTGACACCGTGGTATTCAACAACTCCTGTTTTTCCTTGGCGGCCTTATACTCCGCATTCTCACGCAGATCGCCCTGCGCAAGGGCATCGCCTATTTCTTTCGAGTTCAGCGGAACATCCACATCGATCATACGCTGTAATTCCCGCGTCTTCTCCTCATAGCTTTTCGCGGTGACAAGAAGTCTCCTGTTTACGGTCTCCGCTTGTGCTTTACCAAAAAACTTGAAGTTGGGGTATTTATCGAGGACTTTCTGTTTCAATTCGATCTTCACCGCCGGATCCAGAACAGCAACGTCCTCAACGAGAGTGTATATCCGATTCACCGAATCCTCATCGGCTTCAAATATGTACTTCTCAAGGTTCTTCTCTTTGAACAGAAAAGTGAGTATCTGACGGTTCAGCTTCCTGTTCTCGCTTACGTCCCGGCGATTATCAATCTCCCTGTATGTAATTTCCAGCAGGTGGATCATCCCGATAAGAATTTTCTCAAATGTTGTGTCGTAATCCAAAAACCAGTCGAAGGGCATCGTTCTTACAAGCCATACAAAAGCGTCCCGATTTTCCTTGTAGTTGTTGAGTACAGTATTTACAAGGCTGTCGAGCATTTCTCTTTGTTCATTCTCAGCAAGCTGATCTATGATGTACTTGTTCATATAGTGCGGAAACAACCGCACAAAGATGTGGGGCCAGCCCTCCAGGCTTTTTGTCTCTTCGAGGAAATCACGTTTCAGATCAGCATCTTCGATCGCCGAAAAAACACTCTCCAGGTCTTCGATTTGGGCAATCAGCGTGTCAAAGCTCGTATCGATACCGGGATTTAAGAAAGGATACTGCTTGACAATATTATGAACCAGTAACCAGCACGCTATCACCATTTCATTGACGGTGTTGGAAGAGCGTAACAAGCCGACAAAGTAGTCGAACATTTCGGCAAAATAGTCTGACTCGGGGTCCGAATTCGTCAGGTATTCTTGCGTTGTCTTGACCCTTGCCCAAAAACTCTTCTCCGCGCGAAATCGATTGAACGTTTTCTCTTCGTAGGTAATGGGATTCTCGCGCACCATGAAATGATCGGCCTTCTCAGGGAAAGTGCCGAAATCCGGATCAGTCTTCAGGATTTTCCGGGCCTCGTTGCTCCAATTTGTCCACTCACCGGCTGTCAGAATCCCGGGAGCGACTTCGGCTTTGATCGACTTCATATTTGCGGCATTGCCAAGACTCTTAACGATGGTCTTCAAACCCCATTTGGGGTCTTTCTTGAGCTTTTCGCGAAGCGTTTCTTTCGGCCAGATGGTGCGAAGCACCCAGATGTGATCTTTCGGCAGGCTCATCAGGGCGCTGACAGCCATTTTCAACGACATTGCATGGCCGCGTTTTCTGGCAAAATCTATGACGATTTCGTCGTCTTTGATTGAGGAAATTCTGCCCACGCCCCACGATCGGTGAAAAACGAAATTTCCGGCGTCAAAGGATATATGTTTCTCAAAATCCTCTATCGCCTCATGCACATTCCGCCAGTTTTGATTGAGATTCGACAACCGTATATAGTCATCAAGCTGGCTGTGATCTCCATATTTCCCCTTGTAACATTCCACTATTTCTTTTCGCGCCCATTGGTTCTTCGCATCGTAGTCAAGTATCCGTTTGAGAATACCTATCGCCCGGTCCCAGTCTGCCTTGTCTTTGAAATATCCGTACAGGTCCTCCAGCAGCTGAGACGCCCTTTCGGGACTGATCATCTTGGCAATCTTGGCGTCCACATGATTAAGAAAGTCGGTGTCTTCCGGGCAATAGGTGATCAGCTTGTGCCAGATGTCTTTCACCTGAGCGAACAATTTCTTGCTTGTATACCGGTGAATGGCCTTTTTGTAGTAGTCAATGGCCGCATCGGTATCGCCCTCTGCTTCTTTTCTTTCCGCGAGAGTCCTCACTATGTCGGCTTCCTCATAATCCACCTTTATGAGCCGTTCCCATATCTCGTATTTTTTCTCATCCTCATTTTCGTTTTCATAGGATTCCGCGAGTGTTCGGAGTGCGAATTTGTTTTCACCGAACGCGAGGATCCTTTTGCAGAGAAACTCCACCACGTTCCACTTGCGGTTATCAGCGAAGATAGAAATGAGCGTAATGAGGTTGGAATCGTCTATTTGCTGCCGGGAAAGAGAGAGAACGCCCGAGATATATAAAGCTATAATACTGTTTTTCGTATGTTGCAGATGTTCATCACAAAGTGCCTTCACCTCATCCAACACGTCTGCTTCGATTACCTCATCGATCCTCTCATCCAGTTCTCTGAAATTGCCAATTGTATAGCTGTTGAGCGTCGCCCTCGTCCACTTTTCTTCATTTAGGTGGCCTTCGATCTCTTTTGTTAGTAAGTCAGACATCCTTAAATCTCTCCTGCTTATTGGGTATAACGCTCATGGATTGCCGGGTTTATCGCGTGTATTTTTTGTAATACCTCATCAATTTTTTCCCGCGAGTCACCGGAAGAAAGGTAATGATCGATAAGCCAGAAATAGCGATTTATCAACCTCGGCTCGATCTCAAAACCCTTCTTTCCTTCTTCCGCGAGCTTGCTTTGCAGTGTGAAAATAGACTGTTTCAATCTGCCGTATTCCAGCGACCGCAACTCCCGTTTGACGTTGAACACACCGTACAGAACGCCATACACGGGGATCCACTCAGAGAGGGCAGGTACCTCGTAGCCGAGCTCTTTTAGCTTGGCGACGAGACGCACGATCATCATTGATTCCAGGGAATCAAGGTCTATCCTCTGCGGATCGATAAAAAATGCCTCTCTGAAGAAAATCTTTGCCGCCTGTGTCTCATTTATGAAGGCATAACAATCGGCGAGCTCGGCAATAATTCGCGGATCATCCGCTTTTTGGTGGTTGCACGCTTCAAGATATTCAAGCGCCTGCCTGTAATTTCCCTTTCCTTTGTAGCATTGCCCGACTCTGAAGAGTATCTCCGGGTCGCTGCCCGCCGGACCGTCGAGAAGAACGATGAAATCAGAAAGCGCCTTGCTGAAAACCCACTGTTTGAGGCTGTATTTCCCTTGTTCAAAACTCGCTTCGTCACGGTCAAGGAACGAAAGAAATGCCTTCCACTGTTTCATGAGATATTCGCCACGTTCATACGGATCTGAAATGCTGTTGTACCTGTTTTCGCGTTCAGTCCAGAAACCGGCGCATTTCAACGCACAAATGACTTCAGGATTATCGAAGTCAACGGAAAGTGCATTTTCTAAAATATCTCCCGCATCGCTAAACCTTCCATTTTTTAGCATTTCATAGGCGCTTTTCAACAATTCAGTCGTTCCGCCTTCATATTGGGAATATATATTCATATCTGCTTTCAGTTTCTTCTAGATTTACGCCCGGTTGGAACAGATGCGACCAGTTTCACACGGCACATACATATCCTTTCAATAAAAGTACCTTAAATCACGGTCTTTAGTCAATGAGCGGTGTCTCGTTGTCATAAACCGGAATTTCTGCTAAGAAGAGTGTATGAACGATCATACGCCTGTCTTTCTGGCGGTGTCGCTGCTGTCCGCAGATTTCGCCGATGTCGCCGGGGCAGTGACAAGAATCGAAGAATCCGGCGCGGATTGGATTCACATCGATGTGATGGATGGAAGTTTTGTACCGAATCTGACCTTCGGGCCCAAAATGGTCGCCGATGTCCGGAAGCGCACAAAACTTCCGCTCGACGTTCACCTCATGACTGAGCATCCTGAAACGCTCGTCGCCGATTTCATAGAAGCGGGGGCCGATTATCTTACCTTTCACCTTGAAGCCACGGTGCATGTTCACGGCCTCATCACCCAGATACAGGGCAAAGGTGTTAAAGCCGGGATCTCAATTGTACCTTCGACTCCCGCTTCCGCGATTGCGGAATTATTATCGATGGTGGACCTCATTTTGGTGATGACGGTGAATCCCGGATTTGGCGGACAAAAGCTCATCGAAAAGTGCCTTGAAAAGGTTCGGTTCTTTGACAGGTATCGAAAAGAAAGCGAGGCCGGTTACCTGATTGAAGTTGACGGCGGAGTCAACCGGGATACGGCCCTGGCTGTCCGGGATGCAGGAACCGATGTTCTGGTGTCCGGGTCGGCTTTTTTTGCGGCGCAGGATCCTCGTGATGAGGTGCGCTTCCTTAAGGGGATTTCGGGACGGGAGTGAGATCCCATTCGCGCTCTTTCTTTAGTTTGCAGTTTTTTTCGTCGATGTTTAGAATGAAAAAGGTCTCAAACCACTGTCGTACAGGAGAGCGTGTCTTGACATTCAAATTGAGATCCATAGTTATGGCGGGCCTGCTGCTCATACCGGTTGCTCTGCCTGCCCAGGATTCGGGCGACTCTCTCGTCCGCCGCGCGATCACAACGTTTGGCCAGGGCCTCTACGACGAATCGCTGCGGCTGTTCAGAAACGTTATCCTCAATTCATCGATGAGCGACTACCACGGGGACAGTTATTTCTGGATAGCGAAATCTTATATGGCGCTTGGGCAATACGAGAACGCATCCAAGAACCTTGAGTTCTTCCTTTCCGAATACCCTGTTAATAAGTATTACGAAGAGGGCCTTTATCAAAGGGGCCGGCTTGACTTCCTGCAGGGTGAACACGAATCGGCGATACAGATACTCGAGGACTTCATAGATCAGTACCCCGATTCGTCTTTCGCGGCAAACAGCTATTTTTGGATAGGTGAATCCCTGTACGTCCTTGGTCATTTCGACGAGGCCCTTGAGATTTTCGAAACAGTCGAGGCCAACTATCCGACAAGTTTCAAGATCGAAGCCGCCAGATACAGAATTTCTCTCATCGAATTGAAAGAGCGCGAACGCGAATTGCTCAAGCTGCTTAAATGGAGTCATGAAGAATACCTTCGCGCATTGGAAGAATTCGACCGAAAAGAGCGGGAATACGAGCAAGCGCTTATTGCATACCAGCGCAAAATAAGGGAATACGAAACAGCAACCACTGAAGATCCGCGGGTGTCATCTCTGCAGAAACAGGTGGCTGATCTCGAAAAGACGATTCAAGGTTACAGGGACAGGCTGCAAGCGATGAGTGCGGAAGCAGGAAAAGAAGCACCGCGACCGGCCTATGAAAGCGAGCTTCTCGAGCTGAAAGAGAAGGCGTTGGATCTGAAGGCATACTACCTTGTGTGGCTTTCTGCGCTCGAGTAGAGGTAATGAGATGAAGAAAGTATCACTCGTAATTTTGTTCGCCCTGCTTGTAGTTGTCTCTTCGACAGCCTTGACAATCTCCAATGATAATCTTGAGCTCAGGCTGTTCGAACAGAACGGCAGGTTTTCGCTGTACGCAATACAGAGCGACGGCACCAAGAAATCGCTGCTTGTCCAGGACGATCCGAGAACCACCATTCTGACTGTGCTTGCAGAAAACAAGATATACAGGATGGGAGATTCTTTTGAGTTCAGGCAACAGGTTGCCGGGCAAGGTAATTCCGCTTCTTTCACCTGGCGCAGCGCTTCATTGGCCGTCACGGAAAGCTTCACACTTCAGGGCGCTTCATTGAGTATAAACGTGAAAATCGAAAACATCTCGGAAAGGGACATCCGCATAGGTGTTCGTTATCTTCTTGATACTTACCTGGGGGAAAAGGGGAGGCACTTTACTGCTGATGGTCTTCCCGTCGAGACTGAAACTGATTATGTGTGGGCGACTCCCTATGAGATTATTTCGTCAAACCAAACCGATATGCAGTTGGTGATTGAAACAACGGATTCCGGCATCACCGAACCGGATAGAATCGTCCTTGCCAACTGGAAACGTCTCAACGATGCGGCATGGAGTTTCGAGGCCAACCAGAGTCGTGATTTCAATCTCCTTCCGTATTCGATCAATGATTCCGCCGTGGCGCTCTATTATGAGCCCCAGGTTGTGGGGAGCGGTACCACCCGTTCCGTAACCCTGCAAATGAAGTGGGAAGATCCGTCCAAGCTGATTCCGTCGTCAGGCGCCGGAGGAACATCAACCCGTACTTCGGGCGAGAACAGCCAGCTTCGTGAAGACATTCGGGCCGAGATGATCAAGATTGATTCGCTCATCATCCAGATCGACACCCTGCTTGATGCACAGACGCCTCCCAACGATACAACCGTTGATGCTGTCAACGGTTCCCTGCAGGATCTTGAAGAACGTAAGAAAGAGTTGACCGGGCAACAGTAACTGAAAAGTTCATGAAGGGCGATTTTAAGAAAGCGGCAAAACTGTACAGACGCGCAAAATACCCTCAGGTAATACGGTTGCTTGAGCCGCAAATCTTCAGATACAGACAGAATTACGGCTACTTCTATCTTGTGGGTATGTCCTGTCTGAATACGGGGGATCTCGGCGGCGCCAGTACGTATTTGCAGCGGGGTCTCGGTTTGAAGCCCAACGATGCCAACGCGTGCCTGGGGCTTGCGTTGGTCCATTTGAAACGACAGGAGATCCAGGAAGCTATTCGCTGCTATCTTGAGGTGTTGGAATCAGACCCCGGGAACAAGATTGCCGCTAGAGGATTAACGCTTCTTCAGAAAGACGCCTCCGTGACAGGAATACAGCAACTAAAGGATTCGGGCCGTCTCAGCCGGCTCATGCCGGACCGCCGCCGAGGGGCGGCGCGGGCAGCATTTCTGATAGTGACGTTTGCTCTGATATTGACAGGCGCTTTTGTTACACTCTGGTACACGGGAGCGCTGGATGCGACCGAGGTAATTCGTGAGCCATCCGTCGAGATGATCAGCATCGAGAACATCGGCAATCTTGTCGATTTTTCGGGAGAGTACCGTTACTTGCTCACCGAAAAGGAAATTCGCGATAGCTTTATTGCGGCAAAAAAACATTTCTCAAACTTCGACGATAATCTCGCACAGAGAGAGATCAACCGCCTTCTTGGCTCCAACGCCACCATCACCGTCAAAGAACAGGTACGCCTCATCGCCGGGTATATCCCCAAACCCAACTTTACCACCGTCAAACACCGCTTCGATTATCAGGTAGTCGCGGCCGATCCCTTTCTTTACAGCGACACCTATGTGGTGTGGTCAGGAAAACTGACGAATCTCGCTGTATCCGATGAAAAGATTTCTTTTGATCTGCTTGTCGGGTACGAAAAAAACCAGTTGCTTCTTGGGGTTGTCCCGGTTGTTCTCAGATTCGCGGCCTCCCTCAATATCGGCGATGCTGTTGAGGTTCTCGGGAAAGTGAAAGTGACTGAAAACGAGGGCTTCTACCTCGAAGTGGTTTCCCTCCACAAACTGCAGACAAGAGAAACGACCTGATGCGCGCCGTTGTCCAACGGGTTCGTGATTGCCGGGTAACCGACAGCGGAGTATTGAGCGGCGCGATCAAGGACGGCCTCCTCGTTTATCTTGGAGTCTG
>JAFGHN010000148.1 GCA_016930115.1 Spirochaetales bacterium
AATACAATCTGCGGGTTGTGAGATGAGCGCACATTGCATATAATGATGAGAGTATCGATATGGAACTGATCCCCCAAATCGCCGAGTGGGCAAGCACGCGGAATTTCACTTCAGAGGAAGTTGACGCCGAAGCGCTGACGCGGATTCTCGAAGCGGGCAGAAAGGCTCCCTCTGCGAAAAACAGACAACCCTGGCGTTTTATCGTGGTAGAGAACGAGTCGATTCGCGCGCAGATCGAAGCGGCCGCTTTTGGGCAGGAGCACGTCGGGCAAGCTCCCGTCATCATCGCCGCCTGCACGACCAACGTGGATTATCGCATGCCGAACGGACAGTGGTCCTACCCGATAGATATCGCCATGGCGGTCTCGTTCATGATGCTCCAGGCCGCCAGGGAGAATCTTGGCGCGTGTGTCGTGACGACCTTTGACGAACAGGAAATCAAGGAGATTCTCACCGTTCCCTATTCAATGCGCGTAGTCATGCTGCTGCTTGTAGGCCACCCTGCGGAAAAACCGTTTCCGACCCAGCGGAAGCCTCTGAAACGGATCGTCTCGCATAATCACTGGTAGCCCGCTTCCTTAAGACAATCCCGGGCCACCGTCGCTTCATCCCAGGGGATATCGCCGTCTTTGTAGGAAATAGTGGTTTCGTGTCCTTTTCCGAGGAGAAGCACCGTATCGCCCGCACGCGCCGTCCGGATCGCCTTGAGGATTGCCGCTCTTCTGTCCGGAATGAGAAAGAGGGTCTTGTTACGTTCGGCGCCCCTGCAGCCTCCGGCTATCTGTTCGAGGATGGCTACCGGGTCTTCTCCTCTGGGGTCTTCGTCCGAGAGAATTATCAGGTCAGCGTATCTGGAAGCGATCTCACCCTGAATAGCGCGTTTTGTCGTATCCCGTTGACCTCCTGAACCAAAAACCACCATGAGCCTGCCATTCGTTTTCATCTTCATCTCAGGGAGCAGCCTGCCGAACGAGTCGGGCGTATGGGCGAAATCGACGATCACTTCAAAGGGTTGCCCGCGGTTTATTGCATTCATCCTGCCGCGGACCCCTTCGAGCAGGCTGATTTTGCCCGTCACTTCCTCGAAGGGTACGCCGAGTGCCCGAGAGACCGTGACCGACGCCGCAAGCGCGTTTGAGACATTGAAGCTGCCGGACAGCGGCAGCACCACGGGAAAACGCGCTCCCCCGTGCTTCACGGTAAACGATGCTGAAGCTCCCTCCAGGCGGACATCTAGCGCGCGAAAATCCGCTTCGGCTTCGATTCCGTAGCTATACACCGGCTTTCCGCTTGCTGCGGCAAACACGGCGGCGCTGGGATCGTCGTTGTTGACGACTCCAAAGGCCCGGTCTCTGCCGTAACGGTCCATGAGCCTGAAGAGGTTTGCTTTGTCATCTATGTAACGCTCCATGGTGCCGTGAAACTCGAGATGCTCGTGGGTGACATTGGTCATGACGGCCGCGTTGAACTCGACGTCGCCAACCCGGTTGTTCTTTGGCGACAGCCCGTGGGAGGTCGCCTCAAGCACCATATACTCGACGCCGTTGGCAGCCGCATCGGCCAAACATCGATGGATGACCGGCGCCTCAGGTGTTGATTGGTGTTTGGCATTGTCTTCGATGCCGGTTCCCGTGTCCCGTGTCACCGATGAGATGATCCCTGGCCTTTTCGAAAAAAGCTTTATAAGCTGGTAGATAAAGGAACAGGTGGTGCTCTTGCCGTTTGTTCCGGTGACGCCTATCACAAACATCGTTTTTGACGGATGATTATGGAATGCGGCGCTGATTGGCGACATGCTCCGCTGGACGTTTTCAACCCGGATATAAGTGGTGTCTTTCCGGTACTGGGTTAAAGGTTTTGAATGGACGATGGCGCGGATCCCCCTATCGAGAACCGACTCGATGTACTGATGCCGGTCCGAGTTGACCCCTTCGGTGGCAAGAAACAGCTCTCCGGGAAGCACGGTAAAAGCGTCAAATGAAAGCCCATCGACCCAGCAATCGAGAGACCCATGGACCGATACCGGCTCAATTGCTTTTATGATTTCTTTCAACCTGCGCTTCGTGGCCAATGATCGATTCCTCTATCCGGATTGCCCGCATCACCAGGCGCCCGGATAGGCGAGGACAATCCGGGACACGTAGGCGGCGAGATCATCAGGGACAGCGCCGCGGCGCCGCGAAAATATTTTTTCTATACGCTTGCCGTCCACAACGCCGTCCGCAACGAGAACGGGGCTCATCTTGGGGCCCCCCATCGCCGGTTCGCCGCTATCGATTGCGTGGTGTTGGTAGCTGTTCGGTTTTCTGAAAGTGAGGGCCCGCTCGTGGTCAAGTTTGTCGTAGCAGAGCTGGAACCCGTCTATCGAGCCGTCGTCTTTGTACCACACGATGAGGTCAAGCTCTTCATCGCGAAACCAGCGTCGAATGCCCTCTCCGGGGATCTGTCTCGCCCCCTCGATTTCCGTTAGCATTTTTTCCTCCAGGCCCGTGGAAACAAAATGTACTGCCAGGGGCCCATGCCGGTCAATTTCGTCGCGTTTGCAGGGTCCGGCGCTCGAAGAGTTTGTAGATTGTGAAGGGAATCAAGGCCATGAGCCAGTACCCGATTGTCTGAAAAACGAGGAAGTAATCCCCGATGCGCAGGTTTGTGATGGGCATGCTTACGACCTGCCAGGAGCTCACCTTCTGGTTCAGCGACTCGGTGAGAAAACCGACGGCGGTGACAAAGATCAGGAGACTGAGCGGCAGGGAGGCCCTGAGATCCAATCCTTTCCTGTTGAGGATCTTGATACCGGCCACAAGCGCCGCAAAGTGATAGAAAAGCGCAACGCCCCATTCAAACACGTATTTGCGTACCCGGTCTGCCTTACCGTAGTGGGGGTACTCCCAGTAACCCGCGCGCATGCCAACCGAATCGATGATGACTGATACGATGAGCATCAGTATCCAGAACCCGGCCATTTGAACGATGGACCAGCCGGAAAAGAGCCGCTGTTCTGAGAAGGCATTGTGGATGCCAGAAATAATGAGGCTCATGCCGACGGAAAAGAGCGTATAAAAGCTCGCCAGGCCCAGCGCGACGAGCTGGTAGATCGAGATCACGGTGCAAACGATGCCCCCGGTGGCAAGAAGCAGGTCTAATTTTCCCATAGCGAATCAGAGATCCTTGTACATTTTTATATCCACAATATCGTAGGCGGGTTCCTCGTATGGATGAGCGGCGAGCATCGCCTCGATGACCCGCGCTATCACCGCTTTTTCACATACCATTTCTATCCTGTACTCACGGACAATTTCAAGTTCTCCCGGTGTTCCGACGTAGGGGCGCGCACCCGCGGATGGTCTGAACTGACCGGTGCCGATCACCTGCCACGAGCATCTGTCGTACTTTCCGTATTTTCCGGCGCCGTTTGCAAACATCGCCTCTTTCACCGGCTCAAGATGTGATTCCGGCACATAGACCCCTATCTTGTACATCTCAGCCGTCTCCGTCGTATCGCATGAGATAACTGTCGTGCTCAGCCTTGAAGGCGTAATCGGTCACGATTTTGAACCCGAAGCTCTTGTAGAGCCCCAATGCTTTCGAGTTGCCCTTGAGCACCGTCAGCGTCATGTGCGTCACGCCCCGTTCTTCCGCCCTTTCCATCACCGCCCTCATCAACAGCTTTCCAAGGCCGCGGCCGTGCAAGGATTCATCGAGCCCCAGACCGAAGACCGGGTGTTTCTTACCGATATCCATGACGAAACCGTGGCCCGCAATCGTCGACGGTGTCGCCAGACCCAGACTGATGTGCCTGCCCGCTTCGGTTTCCTCGAGGTGTTGGTGTATCACTTCGATGGTCAGCGATTTGAACGGCCTGAAAACGTCGGTTATCCTTTCCGGAAGCGACGTGTAGAACGCAAAGAGCCTTTGTTCGTCCGATAGCCTCAACGCGACACATTCCATTGCACCGTCAACCTTGAAACGACGTCTTGAGTCGCTTTTCCTCCTCGAACCGTTCAAGGGCAAGATCGATCAACCTGCTTACCAGCTCGGTATATCCTATCCCCGATGCTTCCCACAATTTCGGGTACATGCTGATATCCGTGAAACCCGGAATTGTGTTGACCTCGTTCACTACAATTCCTCCGTCAGGTGTCAGGAACATATCCACCCGGGCAAGCCCGGCGCAGCAGAGGACTTTGAACACTCTCACGGCGACCGCCCGGATCGCTTCCGTGTGTTTCTCTTCGATGTCAGCCGGGATGATGAGCTCGGCGCCGTTTTCGTCCAAATACTTGGCCTTGTAGGAGTAGAATTCGTCCGTAGGTTTGATTTCACCGGGAAGCGAGGCCACCGGGTTGCGGTTTCCCAGAACCGAGCATTCTATCTCTTTGCCGGGAATATATTTTTCGACGATGATTTTCGTATCGTAGTCAAACGCCTCGCGCGCTCCGGCAAGAGCTTCCGCAAGTGTGTGGGCCTTGCTGATACCGACGGAGCTTCCAAGATTGGCCGGTTTTATAAACAACGGGAGGCCAAACTCCGTGATCGCCGTGCGTACCATCGATTCAACGTCGGATTCGGGCGTGATCGTGTAAAACGGCGCGATGGGGATACCGGCGTCCCGCAGAAGCCGTTTCATCACGTCCTTGTCCATGCCGACGGCGGAGCCGAGAACGCCGGACCCGACAAAAGGAATGCCCGCGAGCTTGAGCAGCCCCTGCACGGTGCCGTCCTCGCCAAAGGGACCGTGAAGCACGGGAAACACGACATCGAGATCGCCGACCGGGACGTTTGACTGAAGCGACACAAGCGCCCCCGAGCCGCTCCGCTGCTGCAGGCTGACCTCCGCGGTAGCCGGAGGCGAGTCGACCGGGCCGGCAAGCAAGGCTTGTTTTTCGTCGAGATACCACCTGCCGTGCCTGTCGATGCCGATCGGAACCACCTCGAACCGCCTCTTGTCTATCGCCTCGATGATGCTTCGCGCCGAGCGGAGCGAGACCTCGTGCTCCGCCGACTTCCCGCCGAAAAGAACTCCCACGCGCAGTTTTTTCACCATCAGCCGCGCCCCGTTTCCCGCGTCCCGAAACGATCGCCGGCAGAGGGATTCTCGAAAGGCAACTCGATTTTTTTGACGTATGTCATGGAGAGACTTTTACCGTATTTGGGGAGCGTTTTCAAGCTTGCCTGCGCAGACTCGGGAAGATCGGCGGATCGACCCGCGTCGTCCGGAGAAATCGCTTCAGGTTTTACTGTACTGCCCGGGGCGGGAACTTGTATTATGAGGAAAGACTGCATGTTATGGAGGGGCTCAGTGACTCACAGCGTAAACACAAGTTGGTTGGGTAGCCTGGCGTTCGAGACAGATGTATCCGGTCACAAGATAGTAATGGACGCCGATAGGGATTTTGGAGGCGAGGACAGAGGGCCACGGCCCAAAATGCTGGTTCTTTCGGCGCTGGGAGGATGCACCGGGATGGACGTCATCCACGTTCTCAGGAAGATGAGAATAGAACCGAGCTTTTTCAACGTAAGATGCGAAGCAACCCTTTCGGACGATGAGCTCAAACGCTATAATAAGATCCACGTGACCTATGAGTTCAAGGCCGATGATAATCTTGACAGAAGGAAGGTTGAAACCGCCGTCAAGCTGTCTCAGGATAAGTATTGCTCGGTGAGCGCCATGCTCAAGGCCGGCTCGGAAGTCACCCATGAGATAACATACCTGTAAGACAGGGGGCGCATGAATGGCGACGGACACTTTGGGAAAGGAACACAGGAAGGCTCTCCGGGAGATGTCGATGACTATTGCCCACACCCAAGATGCCGAACTGATCGAGGATTTTTTCAGCAGCATTCTCACCCTCAGTGAGCTTGAAACCATCACCGCAAGATGGGAGCTCGTCAAGTTGATCGACCAGGGTTACAGTCAACGTAAAATCTCCGAGATGCTGGGTTTGAGCCTGTGCAAGATTACCCGCGGTTCGAAAGAGCTGAAAAAGAAAAACTCGGCATTTGCACGGATGATCGATACCTTTCGGGAGGTTGAGGCTACCGCGAAATAGCCGCGCCAAACCAGGCTTTTATTTCGGTCACCACCCGTTCCTTTTCACAATCAGTGGTAAGCGTGTGCGCGCTCTCTTCGAGCACCACCACCCGGGTCAATCGCGGCCCGAGGAGCTTCTCGAGTATCGGCTTTACCTCTACCGGTACCGCGGAGTCGGACTTGGATACAATAAGCATGGTCTTCGCCCTGATTTTTGTGGCGGCGCTCTTTGCGCGGCGCTGGAGCTTGAACAGCTCGGCGGCGGGACCGACCCATTTCCATTTCCAATACTCCTCGGCCAGATACCTGATCTGCGGATTATCCGGGTCCTGCCCCTCGAAATCTACGCTGTTCGGGATTCTCTTGATCAGGTGCCGGAGAAGAGGCGTCAGCACAATAAGGCGGTCTGTATTCGTTACGGCGGGGGCCAGCAGCGTCAGGCTTGCCACATCATGACTGCCGGCGAGGATGAGGGCAATCACGCCGCCGAGAGAAAAACCAAGCAGATGCACCTTTTCACACCTGCCCGCCAGCTCGAACATTGCATCCGCCGCGCGGCGGACCCAGTCGCGGGCGTTTGAGCGAAGATAGTCATCCCCGTCGGTGCCATGGCCGGGAAGGCGGGGGACAGACACCCAATACCCCTGGTCGTGCAACGCGTGGGCGATGTTGTCGAGCACTCCGGGGTAGCTGCTGAGGCCGTGGAGGAGAAGGACTCCTTCGTTTCCGTTGCCTTCCATAAAGCGCGGTTGCGCAAGACCGATAACTCGTTTCATGCTGTCACCGCGGCAATTGTAACATACTGCGCGGCGAGCGCGAAGCTTGAGCATCATGATTTACATTCATGAATATTTTGTGTATTATCTACAGAAATTACGAAAATCCTTAAACGTCTTTGAGATAAGAGGAGCCGGTATGATACTGCCGCTTGAAAGGCTGATTGCTTATGACGGCAACGTGTACGAGCTGACCTGTGCCGCGATTCGCCGCGCCGCCCAGATCACCCTCGCGGGAGATGAAGATATAACCGAAAATGAAGGGAAGGTTGTTTCAACCGCGCTCAAACAGATCCTTACGAAGAAGGTTGAGTACCGTATCGATCAACAGTCCTGATACATCGATACCGAAAGTCGTTCTCGTTTTCGGACCTACCGCCGTCGGCAAGACCGAAACGCTCGTTCGCCTGCTCGGCGGGACCGCAGAGGTCATCAGCGCCGATTCGATGCAGGCGTACCGGGGTTTTGACATTGCCACCGCCAAACCGGACCGATCGGTACTGTCGATTATTCCGCACCATCTCATCGATATACGCGATCCTGACGAGCAGTACAACGCGGGTGATTTCGTCAAGGCGGCGGATGTTCTTGTGGCCGATATTACCGCGAGAAAGCGCCTGCCGGTCATCTCCGGCGGCACTCCTTTCTATCTTCGAAACTTCATCTACGGGCTGCCCCCTACGCCTCCTGTTGACCCGGTGATCAGGGCGGAAATAGCGTCTGAGGTTGAGGGCAAGGGGCCCGGGTACGCATATCAGAGCCTCCTTGCCGTGGATCCGGAGTCGGCGGCGCGGATTTCGCCGCAGGACGTCTACCGCATAAGACGCGCGCTTGAGGTCTACAGGACCACAGGCAGAAAGCTCTCGAGCTTCCCGGTGCCCTCTGTACGCCGGGACCTGTATGACATGCTTCTTATCGGTCTTGACAGGCCCCGGGATGATCTCTACCGGCGGATCGAGCAGCGGGTGGAGAAGATGTTCGAGCAGGGGCTTGTAGCGGAGGTTGCATCACTTTTGAGCGCCGGATACGGCGAAGAGTCGCCGGGCATGCAGGGGATAGGCTACAGGGAGTTCCTCGATATGAGGAAAACCGGATGCGCTACCCTCACAGACGTGCGCGATCAGATAGTCGGGAACACCCGGAGGTATGCGAAGAGGCAGCTTACCTTCTTCAAGCGGTTCAACGGGTGCCTTTGGTTTCATCCGGAAGAGACCGGGATCATCGAGAAGAGCATTCGCGGTTTTCTTGCATGATCCGGCTGTTTATTCTTTTTCGCCGAACACTTCGGCTGTAAACAGGTAGAAGACGACGTCGTCTTCGAGCCACGCGTCGGGGGGAAGTCCGGCTTTCCGGCACGTGTTTTCCAGAAATTGCTCTCTGTTCCACCCTTGTTCCACGGGTACCTGTGGAAGCAGCACACCTGAACGCATCCCCCGCTTGACGTACAGGCCATGCCTGCCTACCTCGATTTCGTCGATCGACCGGACTTTCTCAAGCGGCGAGAGCACCGATATTTCGACACGCAGGTCGGGGTACTCCTCTAAAGTGAGTTGAGGAAACCGCGGGTCTCTGAAGGCGCTCGAGATCGCGTAGTCCTTAACTGCTTCAAGAAGCGGCATGGTCGCTTCGAGCGTACCGATACAACCCCTTAAGTTTCCGTTTTTGTGCAGGGTAACAAACACTGCCGAAGGTTGCAGCAGCTCAACTGCCGGCTCTTCATAACCGGGGGCGCGTTTTTCGAGATGCGACAGAATCGATTCCCGCGCCGCCCGCAGCAGCATTGCCCTCTCTTCTCTTTTCATTTATGCCTTTCCCCCGGCCGGATAGAAGGCTATTGCCCCGTAGTGAATGGTTTTGCCGGCATCGCTCAAGTTTGTCTGCGTGTCGGTCTTTGAGAGAAGCTTCATGTCACCCGCAGGGCGCGACCTGCAGAACAACGTAGCGATACAGCCCGTTCCGCATGCGGTGATGTCCTTCTTGTGATAAGCCGACAGGAGGCCTTCGCAATCTCCGCGCCCCATAAGCCGCAGCAGTTCCTGCACCGATTCGGACGCAGCCGCAACGTCGGTATGGTCGGAAAGATTGGACGAGATCACGATCAAGGTCGATTCGTCCTTTCCTTCAAGACAGAGATCAAGAGCTCTGGCAAGAAGACGTGCGTTTGTCAGCGTTGCCCTTCCCATGAGGATCGGGACGATCCGTGCGCCGGGAAACCGCCGTTGAATGAAGGGGAGCTGCACTTCAATCGCGTGCTCCTCGAGATGGGGAATATCGTTTCTGTAGATGCGTGTGCCGGAGGCTTCGAGCTCTGAAACGATGTCTTCGGCGACCTCTATTTTCCCGAGGGGTGTGGAAAAGTATTTCGATTCGGTGAGAAAAAGCGCGTCTTCAGGTTCCCGGTGCACCGGCGCGAGGATGATCACCGTCTCTACGGGACGGCCCGCGGCCGCCAGGAAGGCGGAAGCGACAAAAGCGCCGCAGTACGTGTAGCCGGCGTGCGGCGAAATGATCGTATTAGCCCCCGGCTCTATCTGCAACTTTCCGGCGCTTTCGGCGAGCAACTTGTCCACCATCGCCTCGAGCTTTCCGCGTTCATCCGGGTAGAAGATGCCCCGGACTATCGGTTCCCGAATTCGGACCTGATCTCTCACCGCATTTTTTCCTCCACTTCTCTATTATGAAGAGTAACTTCCGCGAATGCAAATAATCGCCCCGCTGTCACGTTGATTCGAGCAGCCTGCGCAGCCGGCTCTCCTCATGTTCGATTGAAAGATTTTTCTCCTGGGTTGGAATTACCAGCCCCGGTTTCCCGTTTTTGACCCTGCGAAGGTACTTGACCTGAGTATAGTAAAGATCGCAACGTCCCGAGGACCGTGCCTTGCTGTAATGCAACGCGAGATTTCCCGCATCGAGAAGCACCTCCAGAGGAATGCTCTTTCCCTTGATGCTCTTGACGAATACGTAGGCCCCGGGAGTGTCCCGGGAGTGCAGCCAGTAGTCGTTGCCGCGAACGTGGTCGCGTAACAACTCGTCGTTCTCCCGGGCGGTGCGTCCCACCAGTATGGTGAAACCACCGGACTGGAAAGCCATCCCGGGAAGGCGGTCTTTCTCTCCGGTTTCCACTTTTTTGGCGCGGTTGTCGACACTCTTGAGCATCCTCCTCAACGCGCCGGTATCCTCCTCGGTCTTGAGCGCATCGAGCTTCGCAAGTACGTCGGCAAGCTCACGTTCGGTCGATTCGATCTCCTCCCTGGCCAGGTTGAGCTTTCGCTCGAGCTTCCGCGCCTTGTTGTAATAACGTTCGGCGTTTTTTTCGGGAGTCAGCGCGGGATCCAGCTCTATCGACACGGTTTCATTCCCGCGGTAGAAGTCTTCAACAGTAAGCCGGCGCTGGCCCGGTGAAACCGTATGGATATTGCTCATGATAAGATTCCCGGTTTGCCTGTACCGTTCTATTTCCTGCTCGCCGCCGGTCCGGTCCTGCGCGGCTTCCATGGCGATTCGCAAAGCAGCCTCCATTTGAGCGAGTTTCTTTTCAAGACGCTGCTTCAGATTCCCGGTCTCCGTCGTTCTCTCCGTGCTCGAGTAGTAGGCCGCTATGCGGCTGTTGAGATCTCCTGCTCCGGGAAAATCCCGGATTGCATATTCCTTTCCGGAGCCGTTTCTAACGGCAAGATCGGGAGAAAACGTGCCCCCTGATATCTCGCCGCGCCCCGGCCTTCTGAAATAGGCGTCTATGATTTTTCCTTCCGGATCCGTGAGAAGAATATTCGCAGCATTGTTCCACAGGCGAATCCACAGGACCATATCCGCCTGGGAACGAGTCATCTCGAGCTTGATGATGCGCTCGCTCCCGATTTGTGCCGCCGAAGTTATCCGCGCGTTTTTCAACCGCGACCTCAACAATTGGGCGAAACGCTGCAGCGGAACGGTGGTTTCGATTTTCTGGGTCAGCCTGTGTATCCGGGTGGCGTTTTGCGAAAGGGAGATATACAGAGAATAGCGTCCTTCAGGCCGGTAGAGCTCGAGGATCAAGCTGGAGAAATCCGGCTGCCGTATCTGTTGTATCTGGCTTCCTGCGAGGGGTATCTCCGCGAGAACCGCTTCGATCTCCCGCCAGTTCAGCGACATGCCTGAAGCTCTCCGGCGCCGTGCAACCCGGAAACGGCCTTCATGAACGCATCGGCGTCACCTGTGGTGAAGAAGACGAAGTACACCACCGCGGGTAAATCGTGCTGCGCAAGGAAGGACCGGACCGTCGAATACGCGTTCACCGCCGCCTTGTCTTTCGGGTAGCCGTAGACTCCCGTGGATATCGCCGGGAACGCGACGCTTTGCAGGCCCCTGACCGCCGCCAGCTCGAGGGAACTCTTGTAGGCGTTGCCGAGGGTTTCCTCTTCGCCGGCTTTGCCGCCTTTCCAGACCGGCCCCACGGTGTGAATCACGTACCGGGCGGCGAGCCTGCCGCCGGTGGTGATCACTGCCTTCCCGGCGGGAAGACCGTCCGGATAATCGTTGTTTCGGATCTCTTTGCAGGCCTTGATTATATCCGGGCCGCCCCTGCGATGGATGGCGCCATCGACTCCACCGCCTCCCATCAGGCCGCTGTTCGCCGCGTTGACAATCGCGTCGACCGCCATTTCGGTGATATCACCGGTGACGACTTGCACCCTGCTTTTCTTGCCTTCTGTCATGTTGGCTCCCTTGCGATGACCTGGACCGCGGTGAGCAGACTTTGCATCTGCTTCCTTGTGCCGATTGAGATCCGCACGGAGTCTCTTAACCGGTCTTTGTCGAAGTAGCGGACGAGTATTCCCCGTTTCTTCAACTCGCTGTAGACGAAGAAACCGTCTCTGCCCGGCATTGAACAGAAGAGGAAATTCGACCTGGACGGCTTGACGCTCCATCCCATTTCCGCAAGTTTTCCGGCCGTCCATTCCCGGGTCGCGATTATTTTCTCGATATTTCGCCGGTTCGGAGCACAATCGGTGAGCGCCCGGACCCCTATTTCCTGCGCAAGCGTGTCTACCGGGTATGAATTGAAGGAGTCTTTCACCACAAACAGCGCGTCGATAAGCGGCTTGCCGGCCAGGGCGTAACCGAGCCGCGCGCCTGCAAGCGAATGGCTCTTTGAAAGCGTCCGCACCACAACGAGGTTTTTGTGCGTGTTGATGAGCCCCGCGCAGGTCTCACCGCCGAAATCGATATACGCCTCATCGACGATGACGATGCTCTCCTGATTGTAGCGGTGGAGAAACTTCTCGATTTCCGCTTTTTCCAGGTACATGCCGGTGGGTGAGTTTGGATTGGCGACTATGACCGGATCCTGACGCTCGCGGGAAACCATGGCTTCAAGATCGATACCGAGGTCCGGCTTCATCGGAACTGTGGTTTTCGAAATCCCATAGAAGTCGCAGTAGACGGGATAGAAACTGTAGGTCAACTGCGGAAAGCGGACGCTGTCAAAGAAGGCGTAGAAACAGAACGAAAGGACCTCGTCCGAGCCGTTTCCGGCAAAAACGTTTTCCGGTGCAAGCCCCTCACGTTCGGCAATCACCTGCCTGAGCCGGGTCATATTCGGGTCCGGATAGAGCCTCAGCATATCGGGATCGATCCTCTTCAGAAAACGTGCCACTTTGCCTGTAGGGGGGTAGGGGTTTTCGTTGGTGTTGAGCTTGATGTAGCTCCGGTCCCGCGGCTGTTCGCCGGCGGTGTATGGCGTGAGGTGCCTCATTCTCTCTGACAACATGTTAACCAACCTTTCTGTAAGACTGCATGGGGAATAGCTTCCTGATTTCCGCAATCATGTAGAATGAGCCGGTCACCAGTATCGGCGTATCGGCACCGGCAAGTTCCAATACGCGAGAGAGGGCCGCCTTCGGGTCCCTGATGAGCTCGACGGATCGATGAAAACCGTTGAAGGCATGATAGACCGATTGCGGATCGCTCATCTTGAACGTGCCCGGGGTGGAAATGATCACCTTGCTGAAATGCGGCGAAAGCACCTTTGCCATCGCCTCCGGGTTTTTCCCGAGCACGGAACCGAACAGCAGGATACCTCCCGGCGGAAACATCGCCGAGTAGGCTTCCGCGAGCCGTGCCGTCGACGAGGGCGTATGGGCCGCATCTATCATCACCGGCGGTTTGTCGTTGATGATTTCCATTCTCCCCGGAAGCTTCGCGCGGGCGATGGCGCTGCGGATAGTCTTCCGTCTCCGGTCCTCCGAAAAACCCAGACTCGCGAGCAACGATTCGGTAACCAGAAAGGCAAGAGCCGCGTTTTCGACCTGGAAAGCCCCCAGCATTCCCGGGGCTATCTCGAATTGATCGCCGTTTTTCAACGTAAGAAGGCCCGAAAAACCGCCGGCGTTGCGTGACACTTCTATACGTGGGATTTCTTTCGCCAGTTCGATAAACGGGACGCCGACCGACCGCGCCTTTTGTGCAAACACCGCCATCGCTTCAGGTCTTTGAAGGCCGCAGTACGCAGGCGTCCCTGGCTTGATAATGCCCGCTTTCTCCGCGGCGATTTTCTCGATGGTGTCACCGAGCACATCGGTGTGTTCGAGCTCTACCGGTGTGTGGACAGTTGCTTTCGGGCTCAAGACATTTGTCGCGTCAAGCCTGCCTCCGATGCCGGTCTCTACGACCGCCCATGTCACGCCTGCACGCTCAAAAGCGAGATACGAGAGCAAGGTGAGCAACTCGAAAGTGGTCGGTCTGTCCTGTCCCGGCAGCGTGCCCGGCGGAAGTGTTTCGATGATCTGCCTGATGCCGGTGATTATTTCCACAAGCAGCTCGTCGGGAAACGGATCGCCGGCAAGGTTTATCCGCTCCCTGTATGAGTGAACGTGCGGAGAAGCGTAAAGCCCAGTCTTGAAACCAGCATCTTTCAGGATGCAGGCGATGTAACATCCGGTTGAGCCCTTTCCCTTCGATCCCGAGATGTGAATCGACGAGAACTTGTTCTGGGGATTACCGAACAACTCGAGGAGGACCTCCATCCTGTCCAGGCGGTAGGGCCGCATCGAGCCCCCGGGCAGTCGTTCGAGATTCGAAAACGACTCCAGATAGGCGAAGGCGGAATCGAAGTCCATGGCTTTAACGCTCTTTTCTTCTTTTCAAAGCCCGGGAATGCGCGGGAAACCCCTCGTAATCCGCAAGGCTTGTTACGGCGGCGGAAACACCTTCGAGGCCGGCGGCCGTCGCGTAGATGACCGATGAATACTTCATGAAATCTCTCACCGAAACGGGGGACCAGGTGCGCGCCTTTCCGCCGGTGGGCAGGACGGCGTTTGGTCCGGCGGCGTAATTCGCGACCGAGAAAGGCAGATTTTCACCGAGGAGGATCTCTCCGGCGTTCGTTATATCGGAAAGAGTATCCCACGGGTCTTCAGTCTGGATCTGAAGATGCTCCGGGGCGTACTCATTTACGATCTCGCACGCTTCCTTCATGTTTCCGGCGATCAGTATACCGCCGAAATTGGAAAGGACGGATTCAACATACTCCTTTCTCGGCTCCGGCAGTCCGGCAATAAGATCCGAAAGGAAGCGGGAAACCGCTTCGGCAAGCTGCCGCGAGTCCGTCACGAGGATCGCCGATGAATCCGCGCCATGCTCGGCCTCAACGGTAAGATCGAGCGCCACTTTCCAGGGGTCCGCCGAGCCGTCGGCGATGATGATCGATTCCGAGGGCCCCGCCGGGAGCCCGGTGTCCACTTCGCCGCTCAACAGCCGCTTGGCGGCGGCCACGTACGGACTGCCGGGGCCGACTATCTTGTCCACGGGGGAGATGCTTTCGGTGCCCAGGGCGAGCGCGGCGACAGCCTGGGCGCCGCCGACGCGGTAGATTTCCGTTACGCCGCACAGTTTTGCCGCGTACAGGCAAGCCGGGTCCACCGAGCCGTCCGGATTCGGCGGCGTGGTTACGCAGACACGCGGCACACCCGCGAGACGCGCGGGAACGGCGAGCATATAGAGCATCGACGGAAAACTTCCCTTGCCGCGCGGTACGTAGAGACCGGCGGATGGTATCGGCGTCGCGCGCTCGCCGGCGTAAACACCGGGGCTGGTCTCCTTGAAATGCAGGCCTTGGTGCCGCTGCAGCTCATGGAATCGAGTGACATTTTCAACCGCAAAGGCAAGAGCCTCACGGACCTCGATGCTCAGGTTTTTTTGAGCATACTCGAACTCTTCCGCCTGGACGCGAAGACCCTTTATCGAAAGGTCGACCCCGTCGAATCGAGTGGAAAGCTCCAAAAGCGCCGCATCACCGGTCTTCCGGACGGCGTCAATAATGCTTTCCACATCGTTGAGCAGGCTGTGGACAATCGCCTCCGAGCGTTTGAGTATGCGGTCTTTCTCTTCCCGGGAAAGACGGGCCCATATCTTTGTTTTCAGTTGCATCGCGGCCTCCGGTTTTGTCGCATGATTATATCCGTAACTTTGCATGGTGTGAAACACCCCGGTCGCCGGAGTCCGGCCCCGGCGGGCGGGTTGAGAGTGCAATCCAATTGATCTATACTGATTCTCACTTTGAACGACGCCTCTGTACCGTCGCGACATATGCAATTGAAGGACGGGCGTGCCCTCGATTTCTCGGGAAGAACGCTGGTGATGGGGATCATCAATTGCACCACCGACTCGTTCTACCCGGGCAGCAGGGTGGGTACTTTTGCGGCGGCGGTAGAGCGTGCCCGGAGCATGGCACGGGCGGGAGCGGACATGCTCGATATCGGCGGCGAGTCTACGCGGCCCGGTTCGGACCCGGTTGATGCCGACGAGGAAATTGCTCGGGTCGTTCCGGTGATCGAAGCGGTCCGCGGGTTCAGTGATTTGCCGATTTCGGTAGACACACGGAAGGCCGGGGTAGCCGGGCGGGCGTTGGATGCCGGCGCCGATATCGTCAACGATATTTCAGCGCTGCGGGACGATGAACAGATGGGTGCTCTCGTCTCGTCGCGCGGGTGCCCGGTGATTCTGATGCACATGCGGGGGACACCGAAGACGATGCAGCAGCATCCGTACTACGATAATGCGGTATCCGAGGTAGTCGAAGAGCTTTCAGGGTTCACCCAGGCCGCGCTTCACCGCGGGATAGATCGCAGCAGGATCATTCTCGACCCGGGGATCGGATTCGGCAAACGCTTGAGCGACAATCTGCAGATAATGAAGTGTATCAAGGAAGTCCGCAAGCTCGGTTATCCGGTGCTTGTCGGGCTTTCGAGAAAATCCTTTTTGCAGAAGCTTCTCGATCTTCAGGTGGAGGACCGTCTTGCCGCGTCGCTTGCGGCGGAAGCCTACGTGGCTCTTGAAGGCGCCGAGATCCTCCGGGTGCACGACGTCGCCGAGACGGTGCAGTTGGTAAGAACGTTATACGCCATACAGAACGCCTAGGGTGGGTTGAATATGGACTGGCTTTCGCGGATCAGCGTTTACTCGGATTATATACGGCCGATACTCGATATCCTCATACTCTCCTTCATCATTTACTACGTATACAAAATTCTCGTTCAGACCCGGGCGATACAGCTGATAAAAGGGGCATTTTTTATCGCGCTGCTCTACGCCGTGGCGATATTTCTCCAGCTGACCACGCTGTTATGGATCATGAACAGCCTGGCGACGGTGTTGGTGATCATCATAGCCATCGTTTTTCAGCCCGAGCTGCGGAGCATCTTCACGCGGATAGGGCAAAGCGAATGGTTTCGCGGTTCTTCGCGCGGCCGGCCCTATCAGCTTGATTCGATTCTCAACGCGGTGGAGATCCTTTCCGGCCGGAGACGGGGCGGCCTCATCGTCTTCATCCGCCGTGTAGGACTCAAGAATGTGCTCGAAACGGGTACGCGGCTGAACGCGGACCTCTCGACGTCACTCATCCTCACCATTTTCGGGCATGATACCGCGCTTCATGACGGAGCGGTTGTTGTGCAGAGCGGCACGATTATTGCCGCCGGATGTTTTCTTCCCCTCTCCGAACAGGCAGACATCAGGAGAAGTTTTGGAACGCGGCACCGGGCCGCTCTCGGTCTCGCCGAGAATACCGATGCCATCGTGCTCGTCGTGTCCGAGGAAACCGGCGCGATCTCGTTAGCCTATGACGCCAATCTCTACTACGATCTGACTCTCTCGGAAGTCGCGACGACGATGCGCAGGCTTCTCGATCTCAGGGAAGAGGCGAAGATCGTGGATGAGGAGAACCGAATTGACCGGTAAAGCCCTTTTTGAACGCATATTCTCCAACTGGATAGTAAAGGTCCTTTCGCTTGCCGCCGCGGTTGTGTTGTTTCTGTTTCAGCGCGTTGGAAGCCTGGAAGAACGGTTTTTGGGGGTTCCGCTCCAGTACAAAGTGGACGAACGGTTTGTCGTAACGAGTGTTTCCGCGGAGAGCGTGAGAATCGATATCCGCGGTTCCGGCGATGAGATCTTTCTCGTTTTGGCGGACGACATCGAAGCGTACATAGACCTCACCTCTTACACCAGCGAAGGGATCTTCAGGGCGCCGGTCCTGCTCGCAACGAAGGGTTCCGTGCATACGGTTGACGTGGAGATGATAGTCGAGCCTTTGGCGGTGACTGCAACTCTTGAACGGAAAATGGAGAAAGAGGTGGAGATCGTACCCAGACTCCTCGGGTATCCCTCCGTGGGATACGAGTTGGTCCGCTACCTGGTAAACCCGGAGAAGATGCAGGTGACGGGGCCACGGAGTAGTCTGGAGAATCTCGAGCGGCTCGAGACGGCTGAAATTGATCTTGCCGGCCGCAGGGCGGATTTCACGGTGAGCGTGTCCGTGGAAAGGGATGATGAGTTGATCGTTTTCTCGGCGGGCCCTGAGGTGGAGATCCGGGGCTTTATCAGGGAAATAATAATAGAAAAAACCTTTGAAACGGTGCCGATCGAGTATATCAATCTCCCGGCGCGGTTGCAGGTGGAGCAGGCCGCCCTCTTCGGTTCGGTGGCGCTGTCGGGCCCACAGCTTCAGCTGGAGTCGCTGCGGGCGCTCGACCTCAGACTGGAGGTGAACTGCAGCGCAATCGGCGCTCCCGGTGTCTACGACGATCTTTCGGTTTCCGTATCTCCTCCTGCGGGCATTTCACTGGTCGCCGTCACTCCCTCGGTTGTGGGTATCGAGATAACCGCGGCACCATCGCCCGCTGAAACGCGCGCGCAGGAATCGACTCGGGAGGAGGCTGCCCAATGATCCTCGGCATCGGCATCGATATCGTTCATATAAGCAGGATGAGACAGTGGCAGGCGGACGAAGAGTTGTTGATGAGATATTTTCATCCCCGGGAGCTGGAAGAGGCAAAGGCCAAGGGGCCTTCTTTTGTGCAGTCTCTCGCGGCGCGTTTCGCTGCAAAAGAGGCCTATGGCAAGGCGCTTGGAACCGGATTGCATAACCTGCGATTGAAGGATATACGGATCAGTAACGACGAGAACGGAAAACCCGACCTCATCCTGTACGGCTCGGCGAAACAGAGGTTTACGAACATCGGCGGCAGGGCGGCCTTTGTTTCGTTGACTCACGAACGGGACAATGCGATTGCGGTAGTTGTATTGGAGGGGTAACCATGACTGATGGTACGGCAAACAGAGTCACTTTTTTTTCGAAGAAGGAGACCGTGTGTCCCGTCGACGGGAGCAAGTTTTACAGAGAGGAAATTCTCACCGGCCGCGGCCGGCTGATTGCAGGTGACCTGAACAGCGAGTTGCGGAGACTGTACGAACCCTCTGTGAAGTACGGTAAGATCAATCCGCTGATCTACGCCGTGACCGTTTGCCCCGGCTGCTACTACGCCGCGCTCGCCGCGGATTTTGAAAAGGTACCCGAGTCAAGTCTACCCGAGTTGGAGAATGGCGCCGACTCCCGGATAGAGGCAGTACGGAAGATCCTGGGCGAGCTCGATTACCACGAGCCGCGGGACACCGCCGAGGGCGCGGCGAGCTATCTCCTTGCCCTCATGTCCTACGACGCTTTTCCAAAAGACTTCAGCCCCGTCGTAAAGCAGGCGGTCTGCTCGCTGCGGGCGGCCTGGCTTTTCAACGACATGCACAGCGAATCGCCTACGGAGAACTACGACTACATCGCCAGGCTTTTCTATCGAAAAGCCGCCTTTTTCTATGATCTTGCGCTTGAATACGAACAATCCGGTAAGCAGTCGATAACGGCGGTCGGACACCTTGGCCCTGATCTCGATCAGAATTACGGCTACGACGGCGTGCTCTATCTCTTTTCCTATCTTACTCTCCATTACGGGGCACGGGAGGACGAAGAGCACCGGCAGCAGGCGCTCAGGCAGGCGAAGACCACTGTGGCCAAGCTCTTCGGAATGGGAAAGGCAAGCAAGCAGAAACCCGGACCGCTTCTTGACAAGGCACGGGATCTGTACGCGATCATTGCAGAGAAGCTGGAGGATGACGAGGAGGAGGAAGCTGACGCGTAATCTCAAAGTCATCCTCTGCTATGACGGGACTGATTTTTGCGGGTGGCAGATTCAACGGCAAGAGCGAACGGTGCAGGGAGTAGTCGAAGAAGCTCTCTTCAGGCTCCACGAGCACCCGGTGCGTGTTAAGGCCGCAGGAAGGACGGATTCGGGTGTGCATGCGCGCGGTCAGGTGATCAGTTTCGAGAGCGACAGCACGGTCCCTGATGAGAGATTTGCCCGGGCCTTGAACAGCCGGCTGCCGCGGGACGTCCGTGCGGTTGCCGTCCATCCGGTGGACGACGAGTTTCACGCAAGATACACCGCCCGAAGGAGGATCTATAAGTACTATCTCCTCCCGGCGGCATACTCGGATCCCTTTGCCAGGAGATATTGCCTGACCGTGAAAAGAGACCTTGATATGCAAAGACTCAACGGCTACGCAGGCAGGATCCTCGGTGTCCACGATTTCACCACCTTTGCGGCTGCAAGCGACGACAGCGGCTCGATGATGCGGCAGATATTTTCAAGCGCCTTTTGCCTGGAAGGTCGTTTTATCGTGTACAGAATAGAAGGCAACTCCTTTCTCTGGAAAATGGTGCGGTCTCTGGTGGGTACCATGCTTGCCGCGGACTCGCAGGGGCTTTCCCCGCTGCAATTCGGAGAGCTGCTCGACAGGCGCGACCGCACACTTGCGGGCGATACGGCGCCGGCGAAAGGCCTCTTTCTGACCAGGGTGATATACGATGAGTAGAGCGATAGAGAAGATGTGGGACCTTCTCAATGATCTGGAAGATATCCTTGAAGGCGGTTACAAGACCGCACGTGTGAAACTCCGGGTCGCAACCTCGGCGGCAAGCCCGGCGGCCCGCCCGGCGGCAAAGAGCTTGACGGAAGGCGGCACGGGGGACACCGGTAGCGCACCGGCGCGGGACACCCTTGAAGCCATCGAGGCGGAGGTCCGTGCCTGCAAACGCTGCGAATTGGGGTTGGAGAGAATCAAGGCCGTTCCCGGGGCCGGCCCTCGAAATCCCCGGGTCTTCGTTATCGGGGAAGGCCCGGGCGCCGAGGAGGACAGATCGGGAATTCCCTTCGTCGGACCGGCCGGCCGGTACCTGGACAAGTGGCTCTCGGCAATCGGGCTGTCACGTCAAACCGACACCTATATCGGCAACATCGTCAAATGCAGGCCGCCTGGCAACAGGGACCCCGGGCCGGAGGAGATTTCCGCTTGCATTCCCTATCTCATGCGGCAGATAGAAATTCTCAAACCGCGGACGATACTTACCGTGGGCAGGATCGCCGCCCAGGTTCTGCTCGATACCACCCGCGGCATCGGTGCAATCCGCGGGCAGGTCTATCGTTTTCATGAAATACCTTTGGTGGCGACCTACCATCCAAGCGGCGTTTTGAGAAACCCGGAATACCGTCAAGCGGTATGGGACGATCTTAAGGCGCTCAAAAGCCTGCTTGACGAAGCTTGATGTAACGATGGCGGAAAAAACGTCTCTCGTTGAAATCGCTTTCAACGTCCCCGTGGGTGGTGTGTTCACCTATTCGGTGCCACCGGATATGACAGTCGTAAAAGGCTGCAGAGTCCTGGCGCCTTTCGGGAGGCGAACCCTCACCGGCTACGTCGTCGCGGACGGTGTAGACGCGCCCGGCGGCAGCATAAAAATCCGCGCCGTCGAGCGGGTGCTCGATAGCGCGCCGATTTTCGATGACGGTCTCCTTGAACTGGCAAAATGGACCGCCGGGATGTACCTGTGTTCCCTCGGCGAGGCGCTTTCGGTGATGATACCGGGTGCCCGCAAGGAAAGCCCCTTGGGCACCGAAATTTTCGAACTGGACGAAATCCGGGTCCGCCACGAGCTGTCGCCTCATCAGCAGGCCGCTTTCGAGCAGGTAACCGCGGTCCCGGGAGGTATGTACTATCTGTTCGGCGTAACCGGCAGCGGCAAGACCGAAGTTTTCCTGAGGATTGCGGAAACAACGTTACAGGAGAGCCGCTCGGTTATCTATCTCGTGCCTGAGATAGCATTGACCCATCAACTCATCGACAGCCTCAAGGGCCGCTTCGGCAAGACGCTGGCGGTTATCCATTCACGGCTGACGCCGTCGCAGAAACTTGCGGAATGGAGACGTATCGCCGCCGGCGACGCCCGCTTTGTAGTCGGCGCGAGAAGCGCGGTATTCGCGCCGGTTGTCGATTTGGGGCTCATCATCATCGATGAGGAGCATGAAAGCTCCTATAAATCGGGTTCCACGCCGCGCTATCACGCGCGGCAGATAGCGATGCGCCGGCGCTCGACCAGCGGTGCCAGG
>JAFGHN010000149.1 GCA_016930115.1 Spirochaetales bacterium
AACCGCATTTCATTCACCGCAAGTTTCGCCATGGCAATGATGCGGATCACCTTGATCCCGCCGCCGGTTGAGCCTGCGCACCCGCCGATAAACATCAGCGCGAAGAGCACCGCCCGGGCAAGCGCCGGCCATAGCTCGTAATCGGTCGTCACAAAGCCGGTGGTCGTAAGGATAGACGCAGCCTGAAATCCCGCGAATCTAAGACTGGTGGGGAAATCGGCGTAAGCCCGCCGGTAAAGCGACAAGGCGATGATCAAGGTGGCCGCCGCGAAGATCGACAGATACACTCTCATTTCGACGTTGCTGAAGATCCGCTTGAAGTTTCCCGTAATTATCCAGAAATAGAGCGCAAAGTTCAGCCCTGCGGCAATCATGAAGACGGTGATCACCACATCGATGTATGTGGAATTGCAGTGGCCGACGCTCGCGACTTTTGGTGAGAACCCGCCGGTGGCAAGAGTCCCGAAGGTGTGGGTCAGCGCGTCGAAAAGATCCATTCCACCGGCCATCAGCAACAGTGTTTCCGCGATTGTGAAAAAAAGGTAAATCGCCCAGAAGTACTTTGCGGTTCTCGCGACTTTAGGCGTTATTTTGTCCAGGGTCGGTCCGGGCGCCTCGGCCTTTATGAGCCTGTATGCGCCGATCCCCATACCACCGAGCCAGTGGGTCAACGACCGCCAGAAAAGCAGGCTCTTCGGCAGGGCTTCCACAGCGGTAAGGATCGATGCTCCGGTAGTGGTGTAGCCCGACGTAGTCTCAAACAAGGCATCCGTAAATTTTGGTATCGAGCCTGACAGATAGAACGGCAAAGCGCTGATTAAGGAAGCCGCCAGCCAGCTTGCGGTTACAAGCAGAAAACCATCCCGGGTAGCGACCCTTCTCACCGGGTTCCTGCATGTGATGAAGACCAGGAGGGAAACCGCCAACGATACCCATCGGTATGAGAAACGAAGGGACAAGGTCGAATTCGCGGAAGTGAAGAGCGAACGCAATGGGAAAAACCATGAAGAAGGCGACAATAAGCAACAATGCGGCGATAATTCTGAAGACGAGCTTGTAATGCATATCTATCCCGTGAAAAGAGCCTCCAGGGCAGGAATCGAATCTTTACGGCCGATCGTTATCAGGTGATCGTTATCCTGGATGACGATATCACCATGGGGAATGATGTTTTCGCTGTTGCGGGTAATCGTGACGATCAGTGAATCCGGCGGAAGCTTGATATCCCGTATTTTTTTACCGATCGTTGCACTCAAAGCTTCAACCAGCAGTTCGATGATATCGATACTCGAGCCCGAAATGTTATACACCCGGCGCACATTGCTCCGCCTGATATGCCTGGGAATAGTGCTTACCATGCTATCCACCGGGCTGATCGCCACGTCGACACCGAGCCGGTTGGCCATGTGAACATAGCTGCTGTTGTTCACAAGCGCTACCGTACGTTTCGTACCAGGGGTTTTCGCATACACCGCGTTGACGATGTTCATCTCCTGGTTATTGGTGGATGCGATGAACAGGTCGGCTTTGGCCAGGTGTTCTTCCTCTTCAAACTGCTCGTCGGATATATCGGCGTTGAGCACCAGCACTTCGCGATACTTCTGTGAGAGGGTGAAGCAGACATCGTGGTCTTTCTCCACCACGGTGATGTTTCTACCCGTCGCAACCTTCCTTATCTTTCTGAAAAACCGGCCGATGACATGCACAGAGGCATGCTCCCGCTCGAGCAGATGCCTCAACACGTGTTCACCCATTCCGCTCCCGCCTGACACCACCACCCGTTCAAGACGGATTCTTTTTCGTCCCAACTGGTCGAAAATGCTCTCAAAGGCGCTCTCGGTGGCCAAAAGATACAGCTTGTCGTTCTCGAGAATCCGCGTTTCGCCGGTGGGTATCACGTTATCCTGTCCGCGCAGAACGACGATCACCAGGAAATCCTCGCGTATGATAGTACGCGGTTCTCCGACGGTCTTGCCGATCATAATCGATTCCTGATCAACCGGTATGCTGCGCATCTGCATCTCGCTCTCTTCGAACAGCATGATATCGCTCACAGCACCGCGATCTATGGCCGCGCTGATCGCCTGCGCGACCTCTACCTCAGGATTCACGGCGAAGCTGATTCCGAGAAATGAATGGTTTGACCCTTCGGTTCCCGCGTAGTCGATATTTGTCACCCGGGCGATTATGTTTGGTACATGAAACTCGTTGGCCACAATCCCGCAGCGCAGGTTATGATGTTCACTTCATCTGAATCCGTTACCGCAACAAAATGCTCGGCACGCTGGATCCCGGCCTTCAGCAACGCCTCGCGCCGGTGTCCTTCTTCCGGTACGACTATACAATCCAGGTTGTCCGAGGCAAATTTCGCTCTCTTGCGGTCGTTTTCGACAAGGGTGACTTTCGCGAGTGAGAAGATTCTCAACAGCGGTAATCAGAAATGCAGCCGGCTCCCTATATTGGCGTTGCCGATTGCCTGAAAAACAATCATAAAAGTCGCCGGTTTGGAAGCGCTGTTTTTGAAGTAGTGGCCGCGAGTAGCTTCGAGTAAGAGGCTGTCCCCCTGTTTCAGCTTATAGGTGTTCTCTGCGATATGGTATTCAACCTCGCCCTTTATGCAGTGAACGAACTCCTGTCCGGGATGGGTGATAGGCTCATCACCGCCTCTGCCGGGATCGAGGGTGATCAGAAAAGGCTCCAGCTGCTGATTCTGCAAACCGATGCCGAGGCTTTCCATGAGAAAGCCGTCCTTGTTGTGGCTGAGACGGCGGTGCTTTTCAACGTATACCGCGTCATGCACTTCGTTGTCCTGGAAAAACTCGACTATCGCTACCCCAAGAGCGTTAGCGAGGGCATGGAGCGACGAGACTGTGGGTGAGTTCTTCCCCCGCTCGATGAGACTGATCGCGTTTACGGAGAGCGAACAGCGATCCGCGAGCGCCCGCAACGTAAGTCCCCGCGCTTCACGAAACCGGCGAATCCTTGATCCGATGTCAAGCGGCGGCAAGTCTGTGCGTTTCCGGCGGCTCCCGGGTTTGTCGTTTTTCATGAGGTATCTTACAACAATAATTGAAGAAAAAGCAAGTAAAGTTGTCTTTGCACCGGCAACCGGTCTGTATCAGTTCGCCGCATCATTGTAGAATAGCGCCGTGTTAACAGGACGGCTGAAAGCCGATAGCAACTGGAGGTAATGATGAAAGTAACCGGGTTGAAAACAATGGTGGTGGAGGCGGAGAAACCGTATGTCGGCGGAAGATATTTCCTGTTCCTTGAACTTGCCACCGACGAAGGAATCACCGGTATCGGCGAGCGTATCGCCGGGAGCGGCTATACGAACAACCTGAAAGATATCCAGACCCACGTCAGGTTGCTCGAGGAATTTGTCGGTCTGTTCGTTATCGGGCAAAACCCGCTAAACATCGAATTGATCTGGGACAACATGTACGGTACAAGGCATGACCTGCGCCACCCGAGCCTCTTCGCCACACCGGTGATCAGCGCCATCGATATGGCCCTGTGGGACATCGCCGGCAAGGCGGCCGGGATGCCGATCTATAACCTGTTGGGCGGCCGCTACCGTGAAAAAATCCGCGCCTACGCTTATATGCCGAACGAAGGCGTGGTCGAACACCCGGAGAAAGCCGGCGACGTCGCCGTCAAACTGATCGAGGAGGGAAACTCGGCGTGCAAAATCGACCCGTTCATGCCTCTGCACCCGATCCGGGACATTCCGATTTGGGAAATAGAAAATGCGGCAAAGATATTCGAGAATATCAGAAAAGCCGTGGGCAACAAGCTTGAAGTCGCCATCGGGACCCACGGCCAGCTTACTACCTACAGCGCAATTCGCGTTGCCGATTTTCTCGAACCCTACCATCCCTTTTGGTTTGAGGAACCGGTGATGCCTGAGAACATCGAAGAGATGGCGCGGGTTGCCGCCCATACCAGTATTCCCATCGCAACGGGTGAACGCCTGGTGACCAAATACGAGTTTGCGCGGGTACTGGAGAAACAGGCGGCGCAGATCATACAGCTCGATGTGGGGCAGTGCGGCGGAATCACCGAGGCGAAGAAGATAGCCGGGATGGCCGAGGCGCACTACGCGGTCATCGCACCCCACATGTATTGCGGGCCTGTCGCCGCTGCGGCCGCCATCCAGATAGACACCTGTTCACCGAACTTCATGATCCAGGAGGCAAACCAGGGTCCGCTGCACAAGAAGCTGTTTAAGGAACCGCTTGTGTTTGAAAACGGATTCATCATACCCCCGGAAGGGCCCGGGCTCGGTGTTGAGTTCGATGAAGATGTGCTGGAGGCGCACCTTGTGAAGTAACGCCGCGGCCCCCTTTTTGTCACCCTCTGCCGATGTACGGCATCTTGGGCGCCATGATCGTCATAAACTGCACGTTCGCATCAAGCGGCAGATTGGCGATAAACACAATCGCCCGCGCCACATTATCGGCGTCCATCGTCGGCTCGGGGCGGAGGGACCCGTCCGCCTGCAGCACGCCCTTCGCCATCCGTGCGGTGCGATCGGTCAGGGCATTGCCGATGTCGATCTGGCTGCACAGGATATTGAACTGGCGGTTATCGAGGGAGGTCGACCTGGTTAGTCCGGTGATTGCGTGCTTCGTAGCGGTGTACGGCGCCGAGTGGAAACGAGGCACGTGGGCGGAGACCGAACCGTTGTTGATGATCCGTCCTCCCATGGGCTTCTGGTTTTTCATGATTTTGACGGCCTGCTGGGTACAGAGGAAGGTGCCGGTCAGATTGACATCGACGACAGCCTTCCACTGCTCATAGGTCAGTTCCTCCATCGGAATAGGGGGAGCGCCGATACCGGCGTTGTTGAACAGAAGATCGAGCCGCCCGAACTCCTCCATGGTCTTCGAAAACAAGGACTTCACCGATTCCGGATCGGTTACATCGGCGGGCACCACCAGCGCCCGGCCGCCGGCCTTTTCCGCCTCGGTCTTGGTAGTTTCCAGGGTTTCGGCGTGCCGTCCCGCCAGGACTACCGAAAAGCCGTCTTGCAACAGCGCGAGCGCGCTCCGCTTGCCGACACCTGAACCCGCGCCTGTTACGACGGCCACCTTTTTTTGTGAGCTCATGCTTCATTCCTCCTTACGATCGTGACGGATACAACGTATTTCAGACATTCACTTTGCCCGGGATTCCCGGTCAATGTCTTCGTTTGTGAAAATGACCTTCGTCTCTCTCAGTGCCCGGATCGCCTCCTCGCCGTATCCAAGCACCTCCCGCAGCACTTCAATCGAATGCTCACCCAATCGAGGAGCGGGAGCGTAAACTTCTCCGGGTGTTGCGGACATCCTGAAAGGCGACGCCGCAATCCTCACGGGCCCAACCCCCGGCTGATCGATCCTGGCGATCATCCGTCTGTGCGAGACAACCGGATCCTCCGCGATCTGATCGATCGTGTTGATAGGGGAGCAGGGAACGTCTTCCCTTCGCAGTATGTCCAGCCAAACTGAGGTTGTCTTCTGCCTGAATCTGGCTTCGAGGACCGGTGACAGTTCCTTCCGGTTTTCAGTTCGCAGCCCGTTTGAAGCAAACCGTTCATCGTCGATGAGTAGAGGAAGCTCGAGCACGGTACAGAAACGTTTCCATATCGCGTCATTTCCAACGGCGATGACGATCCATCCGTCTTCGGTCGGGAAGGCCTGGAAGGGAGTGATCGAAGGATGGGTCGTGCCGAGGGGACCGGGGACCTTGCCCTCAACGGTGTAACGCACAAGCGCGTTCTCCAGGATGTACAGCAGCCCGTCCACCATGGAATGATCGATGCACTGGCCTTCGCCGGTTCTGTCGCGATGGCGCAAGGCAGCCATGATCGAGATTGCACATTGGTGCCCGGAGGTGATGTCCCCTATCGAAGTGCCGACCCGGACGGGAGCGCCGCCCTCCGGACCGCAGATACTCATCAGCCCGCTGTAAGCCTGGGCAATCATGTCGTACGCCGGATACTCCGCGTATTCCGGAGGTGTGTCATGGCCGAAACCGCAGATCGAAGCGTAAATGATCTTGCTGTTGATGGATCGGCACTCCTCGTACGAAAATCCGAGCTTTTTCATCGTGGTCGGTTTGAAGTTCTCCAGCACCACGTCTGAAACGCGGATGATATCGCGAAGTACCTCTCTTCCCTTCTCACTCTTGAGATCCAACACCAGGCTCTTTTTGTTCCGGTTGATGCTGATGAAGTAAGCGCTTTCACCGTTAACAAAAGGGCCGAACTCCCTCGCGTCGTCTCCTGAAGGCGGCTCTATATGAATGACCTCCGCCCCAAGGTCTGCGAGAATCATGGAAGTGGTGGGAGCGGCCAGCACATGGCTTAAATCTGCGACACGAACGCCTTCAAGCGCCCTGCTTTTCCCCATTGTTCGCATCTCCTGATCATTTCATCGATTCTGCCCATACTATGGCATATCCCCGCAGAGGGCAATGGTTTTCTCGGTTGCGGGAAAACCGGTATCTGTGTAATCTTTCCCCATCGAGGTCAGCTTGTGAAAGATACGACGGGGGCGCGGAGGCCGCAACATTTCCACTATTGTCTGAACACGAGCACGATCCGCAGGCCGGGTCTGAGCCCGATGGATGCGCTGGACATTGCCGCCCGGGCCGGATACGACGGGATCGAACCGTGGATCAGGGAGCTCGATCAGCACATCGCCTCGGGCGGCTCGCTCGATGAGTATCGCCGGAAGGCAGCGGACCTTGGCCTCGAGATAGTCAACGTCATCGCTTTCATCGAGTGGGCGGTCGACGATGACACTGCAAGAGAGAACGGATGGCGGGAAGCGCGGCGAAATATGGAAATGTGCCGCCGGATAGGCTGCGGGCATCTGGCCGCTCCGCCCTACGGCGCCGCCGACTCGGCGACGCTGGACCTCACGGATGTTGCGGCCAGGTACCGGGAATTGCTTGATCTCGGCTCGGACTATGGAGTCAAGCCAATCCTCGAGTTCTGGTGGATGTCGAAAAAACTGAAGCGTTTGAGTGAAGCGGTTTTTGTCGCCATCGAGTGCGGCCATCCTGACGCCTCGGTGCTCGCGGATATCTTCCACATGTACAGAGGCGGGAGCTCCTGGGAGGGTTTGAGGATGCTGTCCCCGGAGGCGCTCGGTATGGTGCATCTGAACGATTATCCCGGCTCGCCCGCCAAAGACACGCTCACCGACGCCGATCGGGTGTTTCCCGGCGATGGGGCGGCGCCGTTGGGCAGGATCCTGAGAGACCTGTATGGGCTCGGTTACCGCGGTTTTTTGTCTCTCGAGCTTTTCAATAAAGAGTATGAAAAAATGGATGCTTCGAGCGTTGCGCGTGAAGGTTTGGCAAAGATGAAAGCTCAGGTTCAAGAGACGTTGGCGGGGTAGATACCGGCTCTCGTAAGATGCAGGGCAGGCAAGGAGGAGCAGTCAGGTGGATTCCTGGAAGCGAAAGCTCAAGTTTGGGATGGTCGGCGGGGGGCAAGGCGCCTTTATCGGCGCGGTTCACCGGATAGCGGCATCAATGGACGCTCAGGCCGAACTGGTTGCCGGGTGCTTCTCCCGGGACCACGACAACACCAGGCTGACGGGACAGCAACTCTATCTCGACCCGTCGCGTTGCTACGAAAGCTTTGCCCGGATGGCCGAGCGGGAGGCCGCGCTTCCGGAAGACCGGAGAATAGACTTTGTCGTCATCGTTACGCCAAACGCCTCTCATTTTCCCATAGCGAAAACGTTCCTGGAAAGCGGCATCAACGTTGTGTGCGAAAAGCCGATGACCTATTCCCTCGAACAGGCGAGGCAACTAGTGGAGCTGGTTGAGCGCACGGGTCTGGTATTCGTCCTGACCCACAACTACACTGGTCATCCGCTTGTGAAGCATGCCAGGGAGCTGTTTCTCAACAACGAATTGGGGACCGTACGCAAGGCCATCGCTGAGTATCTTCAAGACGGGTTGATGATGCCACTCGAAAAGCAAGGCAGAAAACAGACCATGTGGCGAGTCGATCCGGAACAGTCGGGGATCGGAGGGACGCTCGCCGATATAGGAACGCATTGTGTCAATTTGCTCGAGTACGTTACCAATGACCCGATCGTGGAACTGTGCGCCGATACGAGCACCTTTCTTCCGGACCGCCGGCTCGACGAAGACGCCAATGTGCTCTTACGGTTCAAAGGCGGCGGCAAAGGGGCGCTTACCATAAGTCAGATCGCCACGGGCGAAGAGAACGCCTTGAGCCTTCGGGTTTACGGTTCGCAAGGGGCGGTGCTCTGGAGGCAGGAAACGCCGGATTCGCTTTCGGTCTACCGCTACGGCCAACCTCGGCAGGTACTGACCCGGGGGCACCGCGAGTACCTCTCCGGACCGGCGACGGCCAACACGCGGATACCGAAGGGTCATCCGGAAGGGTATCTCGAGGCCTTCGCCAACGTCTACCGCGGCGCCATCGCCGCTGTGCGAAATCACATCGACGGGGATCCGGGTCGCGCAAGCGACTACGATTTCCCCGGGGTGTACGAAGGGCTTCGGGGCATGCAATTCATACACGCTGCGGTGAAGTCCGCCCAAAGCGGATCACAATGGGTGCGAATGGATTCGGTATGATCCCGGCCCGCTGCGCCCAAAGCGGCTTTCAATCG
>JAFGHN010000150.1 GCA_016930115.1 Spirochaetales bacterium
GGATTTGCGCCGATGTCCCGGCAGGCCGATTCGGCGAGATTGGCGACAGTAACGGTATGGCTGTAGGTGCCCGGCGCGAGCGTGAGCATTCTATTCATAATAGGTGAGTTGAGATCGGACAACTCCATAAGCCTGAAATGCGTCGCGGCGTTCATCATGTGCTCGAAGAACGGCAGCAGCCCGAGATTGAGAATCCCGCAGACAAACCCGTTCAAGAACCCCCAGCCGAGGGATGCCAGGATACCTGACGCACCAAGACTTTTCAGGACGCTCAGAGCGCCCATGAGGCCCGCGCTCGCCAGCGCGAGAAAAATGGTGGCGCGTACCAGATCGAGCCGCTTTCGCGCCCCGCCGACGACGATGGTTCCGGCTATGCCCGCGAAAAAGGCGAACAGCGTCGGGAACGGGTCCATATCGTTGAGCGGCAAGAGGCTCAGAGCGAGAACGAGCCCCATCACAACGGATACCCGTTGGTCCACCAGTATCGCCAGTATCATGGTAAACAACGCGGTCGGGAGAAACACCGACATGGGAACGTCGATGTTTAAGCTGTCGATTCTTGTAAGCAGCACCGCGAGGACCGTATAGAGCAGTGAAACACTCAAGACGAGGAGGAATTTCGAATCATTCAATTCAGATTTCGACACAAGATGCGATATGAGAATGATGGCGAGAGCGTAGAGCAGCAGAACGAGAAAGCAGGATCCGACCACGCGGCTGACGCTGACGGTGGCCGAGTACTTTGCAAGCGCGCCGAGCTTCCTCATGTCTTCCTCGGTTACGGGCATTCCTGATTGGGCGATCCGCTCGCCCCTGATCAGCTTGCCTACAACCGGATTCACGTCCGCGATCGCTGCCTGTCTTCGTTTTTCGGTCAGCTCACCATCGAAGAACGCGTTCTCCTCCACAAATGCCGAAACGATATCGATAATGACGCCGTGGTTCTTTTCCTCCACTCCCAAATTTACAAGCTCGCCTCTGATGGCTTCGTCCACACGGGTTATTTCGACGACAGAATCCGCCGGCACCACCTTTCGGGCCGTATCACGATCTGTGTCTCTTATTATCTCGACGGTATCCGTGGCAGCTCCCACCGCTTCGCCGAGTAATGCGACTACGCCCCTCTCCAGGATTGTCTCAAGCAGCAATCTGCTCTCATTCAGGTTTGCCAGCGTGTTCCCGACTTTGAGCATTGTCTCGATCTGGTCGAAAGCAAAAACCCCCGGTTGCGACGCCTGCAATTCGAGGAATATCTTTTCCGCAGACGAGCTTTTCGTGCGCGCTTCCGCAAACACGCTCGAAAAATCGGTGAAGCGTTGAAGGCTTCTGTTGCCCAATTCTTCGTTGATGATGAAGACCGGACTCACGAGCCTGGCCACGGCCTCTTTTCGCAACGCGGTAGCTTCTTCATCGATATAGGTGATATCTTTGTCCGCGTACATATCACGCGGCGCCGGCTCTCCCACCTGGAAATCCGACAGCTTGAACCCTGCGAAGAAGGCGCCGAACTGCGGCGTGAAAGAGATCAGAAATACATGTCCGAGAAAGACGGCCCCCAAAACGGCAAAGCGTATCTTCTTGGCCCGGGGCATCTGCGAAAACGCTTGAGCCAAGCTTTCGAGTCTGTTACTCGTTTTGCGATTCATACGCCTGTACGATTTTTTGCACCAGCGGATGCCTGACGACATCCTGCGCGGTGAGCTCGATGAACGCGATCTCATCTATTTGCTTGAGAATACCGCGAGCGTGCAGAAGCCCTGATTGCTTTTTTTTGTCCAGATCGATCTGTGTGACGTCTCCGGTAACGATTGCCTGCGCCCCTTCCCCGAGTCTTGTGAGGAACATCTTCATCTGCTCTTTTGTCGTATTCTGCGCCTCGTCAAGGATCACGTAGGCGTCACGAAGGCTCCTTCCCCGCATGTAAGCGAGCGGAGCTATTTCTATTACCCTCTTCTCTTCAAGTCTGATGACCATTTCATAGCTGATGAATGCGTCCATGGCATCGTAGAGCGGGCGCAAATACGGGCTGATCTTTTGGGTCAGGTCTCCCGGGAGAAACCCGAGGTTTTCGCCGGCTTCAACCACCGGTCGTGTCAGGATGAGTTTTTTCTTTGTCTTTGCTATGATACCGCGCAAAGCGTACGCCACGGCAAGATAAGTCTTTCCGGTTCCGGCGGGCCCTATACAGAACACAAGATCATGACGGGACATTGCGTCGATATAGTGTGACTGTTTTTCGCTCCGCGGGAAAACCTTGACTCCTGACGGAAAAACGATATGGTTTTTCGCTGTCCTGAGCAGAGATTTGTCACCATCGGATAATGACTTGAAAAGCGAGCGGATCAGTCCCCGGCCGGGCACCTGCCCATCACGGACCTGTTCTTCCAGCTCGGACACAAGATTTCTGAAAAGAGCCCGCTTTGTCAGGTCATCCGATTCCAGAAGGAGTTCATTCCCGCGCGACAGTACGCGTGCACCGATTAACTCTTCTATAGCCAACAAGTTGCTGTCGTTTACGCCGCACAACTCGCTCAAGAGTCTTTGGTCTTCAAGAACAACGCTCATGCTATTCCTCAACGGGTCCTCAACACACCATTCATGCGGTTTATAGTGTAGCTATCGCCGCCTCTTGAAGTCAATAGAATAGGATTTTCCGATTTTCGCTTTAAAAAGACACTTCGCCTTCTTTTGAAGTCACTTTGCGCTTGATTTCCGGTATCGGCCGCCATCTGACGAGAATGGAGGCTTCGCCCACCCACTTATAAAAGGTGCTTCCTTCTTCTTCTCTGAGCTCCGGCGTGCCTGAATAGTCAATCTCGAGCTCCCAATCGGGCATCGGGTGCGTGACGTTGATCGATATATTGTCGAGGTTGAAAAACGACCGCACCCTGTCTTGTCTGTTGAAAAAATTGAACGATCTGGCGATATCGACTACCGGATTCAACCAGTCAAGACCGAGCGAGTCTGAAAGCACAGGTATATACCTGTAGCTCGCCTTGTTCGTCGACTTTGACGAAATCGACAGCTTGAGGAATTCCGCAATTTCAAGATCAAGCTTCAATCCAAAGCTCATCGAACTGTCTGTTGCGCGGACAAGGTTCAGTGCCCAGGAAGTGTCAATCGAACCAGATACACTTATCCTGTCACGCCAGAACTTCTCTCCGGCAAGATCATACTTGAACGCGGTGACAAACTGCGTGGGAATGAATCCTTTTTCTCCGGCTTCATACTTTTTTCGTCCCGGTGCGGCGGGATCATCCACCAGGGTGTAACGCACACTCTGCGCTGCCTGCAGCTGCAGGGTAAACCAATGCAGTTTGAGGCTCAAAATGCTTGACTGCGGCTCATCCTCAGCAAAATTATACGTGAAGGTTTCTGAAAAAGTCAGTTTCCCTTCCAGACCGCTCAGGCTCACGGTTGAACTGTTCAGGGCAAGATCATTTTCTTCCAGGCTGTAGGTGAGCTTGTTCTCAAAATAACTTTTCTGCGGAAAACTGAATTTTTCCGTCCAAGTCAGGTCGTCCAGTTTCCATTGCTCGGCATCAGACTCCTGGTTGTCGTTATCACCGTCGCTCTCTTTGCGTACACCGCTCGCCAGGGTCGTCTGGACCGGCCCGACTGTTGAGGTGAGCGTGTATGTCAACACCTCGTTTAAGGGAGGCAGGACGGCGGTGAGTGCTACCTTCTGATCGCCGAAAGAAAGGCCGTAAACGGCGTTCATCTTGAGGTTGTGCGCCGTGACTATCTCCTTGTCCCATTCCAGAGTCCGGTCTTCATATTCCTCCAGTTCGGCGTTGTAGGTATGCTGATAGAGTATCGAGGTCAACCCGTACTGGATGCTGCTTTTGGAGAGGCGCTCCGCGCCCAGAAGCGGCAACAGCGTCAGGTCTATCCCGTCAGTCAATCTGAAATAACTCGCCTGCTTATCCTGTTTGACGTATGAATCCCAGTTTGGAACCGATTCCGGCGAACCGCCGTAATGATTCCGGTACACCGCTGAGATTGAGAGGTTGTCCCGCACACCCAGCAATGTGCCAAAGAAGTTGGAGCTGTATTGGATTCCACCGTTGGCTCTTGTGGACAACACGGAGTATTGCGTTGTGAAATCAATATCGCTTGGGTATATCCAGCCGGCGTTGTTATACCGGCTGTCGATGGAGAAATCCGGGGAGAGCGAATAGGTGAGCGTATGCCGGGTCTCTTGCAGCGCGGGAGGCCGTCTGAGCTTTAAGTCTTCCTGGATCGACGGAATGGTCAGTTCCTCCTCAACGGACTCCTTCGCTTTCTCCTCATCGATAGTCTCATCGCTCCAGGGAGGCTTGATTTCAAGGCCGTCGTCCGTACCGGGCGCAGTCTTTCGCGTCTCGGCCGTCTTTTCCTTCGCGGCGCCGATGAGCGAACCCGAGATTCGGCCCGCCAGGGAGGGGAGTATATAGCTCTCGGGAACGAAAAACTCACGTTCCGGATACTGATATTCAGCGGGACCGATCGCGTACGGTAGTTCGCCCGAAGGAAGGGCCTTGCTTCTCCAATTGATGGACGCCGCGGCCTTGCTGAGCGAAAGTGATTGCACGTACGGACGCAAATCGGTGACCTGCGGATTGAAACGGCCGTTCAGCTGCCATGCAAATCTATCGATTTTCCCCGGCGGGGCAGCAGTCGTGCTCGCTTGTCCGGTCTCTTCCTCTTCTTCAACTCCTATCAAAGCCGCCCAATCGATTCTTTCTTCTCTGTCCGAAAAATCGCGCCGGAACCATGGATCGGAGTAAACCGGGAATTCCACGCCCATCGTCAGCGACGGCGTCTTTATCGAAGTTTCGAAGTTCCCCCCGAACCTCACGGGTAATTCTACCCCCAGGAAGTGAGAGTTGTTCCAGCGGCTTACGTATTCTCCCTCTTCGTTTCTTCTCAGATAGGTATACACACCACCAGCACCGGGGAAAACGTCCCGGCTGCGTGCAACTCCGATGTCAAAGGTGACGGATTCGAACACCTCCTCCGGGTCTATCTCGCCGGCAATACCGCCGTAAAACCCCAGACGCGAATAGATGTCAAAGAGCACCTTGATATAGTCTTTCGTCTCCTCTTTCGCTTCCTCTCCCCCCTCAGTGCGTATCTTTTGTAGATATATCCCCCACGGTTCGGTTCTGTAGCTCGAGTCGCCCTCATCGGTTACCTGCAGAAATGAGAGGGAGTCATCGCTTTTCTCCCTCTTACCGACGATGTATCCGGTGAGTTGCAGATAGTAGCCGCCTATGTCACGGTACCCCGTTGCCGGATGCATCCGCAACTCGTTACCCGGATAGAAAAAGAACGGGAAATAGAACAAGGGGACCCTTCCCACGTACAGAACGGCATTCCGGAGCGCCCATTCTCCCGGACCGAGAACCCAGATTCTGTCCGCATCAATGTGGTAGTAGGGATTGGCCGCCGGCGAAGAGGTGATGTTTCCCTGCTTCATGATTACTGTATCGTCGGCGAGCCTGTAGATGGTTTTACCGGTGTAGAAAAAAATGAGCTTCTCCTCGTCGACGGTTCTTTCGGTCTTTGATGTGCCGCTTATAAAGACACCCTGCCAGTCGTCGAGATTGACGGTGAGGCTCTCGCCGGTAAAGGTTTCCGTACCGCTCTCCTGTTCGAGGACATAAGTGAGATTCCCGGCGGCGGTAATTGAATTGATGGTCTGGTTGTAGATGATTCTGTCTGATGTGATCCGGTGGACAGTATCGTTCTCATCATCCAATAAGACCAGAACGACGTTTCCAAAAAGCTGCAGGTATTTTTCGGGCGGCTCGTCGATATCGTAGTAGCGCGAACCGTCAGCGGATTCGATCTCGATTTCCCGTCCCCCTTCCTCCCCCGGAGTTGCGGTCTGCCGGGGAAGACCGTAGTGCTCCTCAAGCCTTCGCTGAAGCTCGGTTCTGCTTCCACGCGCGGACAGCCCCAAACGCTCACACCAGGCAACAAGCTCAAAGTAGGTGGCCGTACGTAAATCCAGCGCCATGGCGCGTTGGTAGACGCTATCCTCGGTCTCCTCTTTCGCATCCTGGGCAGGCAGCAGCGCAAGAAATACAACTGCAAATAACAGGAGGGAAAAAAGCCGCCCGCCCATTACCGTTCCAGCGCAGACTTTAAGAACATGCCCGTGAAGGACGTTCGGACGGCGGCCACTTGCTCAGGAGTCCCGCAGGCGACGATTTCTCCTCCGCGGTCGCCGCCCTCCGGGCCAAGATCGATGATATAGTCCGCCTGCTTGAGCACATCAAGGTTATGTTCGATGAGAGCAACGGTATTGCCCTTGTCCACGAGCAATTGGAGGACCTCCATAAGTTTCTTCACGTCCTCAAAATGAAGCCCCGTCGTAGGCTCATCAAGGATGTAGAAAGTCTGCCCGGTGCTCCGCTTCGACAATTCGAGCGAGAGTTTCACCCGCTGCGCTTCTCCTCCGGAGAGGGTGAGCGCCGACTGGCCGAGCTTGATATAGCCAAGCCCGACCGCCTTGAGCGTGGAGAGTTTCCGCTCAAGCGCGGGGACCCGCGAAAAGAAATCAAAGGCTTCCTCGATGGTCATTTCCAGCACGTCGTAGATATTCTTTCCCCGATAGCGGATATCGAGAGTTTCATGATTGAAACGGCGCCCCTTGCAAACATCGCAGGTGATGTAGACGTCCGGCAGGAAATGCATCTCGATTTTTATCAAGCCCGCGCCCTGGCAGTTCTCGCACCTCCCGCCTTTTACGTTGAAGGAAAATCTCCCGGGCTTGTAACCCCGGGCCTTCGATTCCGGAAGCGCCGCAAAGAGGTCCCGTATGGGCCCAAAGACGCCGACATACGTCGCGGGATTCGATCGTGGCGTACGGCCAATGGGAGATTGGTCGATGCTGATCACGTTGTCTACTGATGCGGCACCTTCGATCGAATCAAAGTCGCCCACGGGATAGTGCGTACGGCCAACGGCGTTCGAAAGCGCCGGCGCGAGCAAATCGTTCAAGAGCGTCGATTTTCCCGAACCCGACACGCCGGATATCGCTATCAACATCCCAAGGCGGAATTCCACGTTTATCCCTTTCAGATTGTGCTCTCTACAGCCGCAGAGAATCACGCTCTTACCGTTGCCGCTCCTCCGCTCGGCCCTCGTCTCTATTTTACTCTTGCCGCTCAAGTATTTTCCGGTGAGACTGCGGTCGTTTTTCATTATTTGATCCACGGTCCCTTCGGCAACGATCATCCCTCCGTGGATACCCGCCCCGGGCCCCAGGTCCACAAGATAGTCCGCGCTCCTCAGGGTCTGCTCATCATGTTCCACTATTATCAGCGTATTCCCGATGTCCCTCAGGTGAAAAAGGGTATCCAGGAGTCGCTGGTTATCCCTCTGATGGAGGCCTATTGTCGGCTCATCGAGTATGTAGAGCACTCCCACCAGGGAAGAGCCGATCTGTGTGGCCAGCCGTATCCGCTGCGCCTCTCCCCCGGACAGAGTAGCGGCACGCCTCTCGAGAGAGAGGTAATCAAGACCGACGTTGATCATGAAGCTCAAGCGGGCTCGAATCTCCTTGAGAATCTGCGCCGCGATCGCTCTCTCGGTTTGAGAAAGCTTGATGGAGTCAAAAAAATCGTGACTTTCACGTATCGATAATCGCGATATTTCATCGATATTGCATCCGGCGACCTTGACCGCCAGGCTTTCAGGTTTCAGCCGCCTGCCCCCGCAGACCGAACATTGCCTGTGCCGCATGAAGCCTTCAAGCCAGTCTTTCACCGATTGGGATGTTGTCTCGAGATACCGTCTTTTCAGGTCGTTCAAGATTCCCTGGTAGCGGGAAGTGAACTCAAACTTACCGGTGTTGTTCGTATTTACGTAGGAGACTTTTATCTCTTTGCCGGTGCCGTGCAGAATCGCGTTGAAAATATCCGGATCCAATTTGTCTATGGGCGCATCCAGAGAAAAGCCGAAGGCGTCGGCGAGTGCTTCAAACCAGCTCCGGTGCCACTTTGCTTTCGGGTTGCTCGTTTTCACGGCGCCTTGATTGTAAGAGAGGCTCCTGTCGGGTATGACAAGATCCGGGTCGAACTCAAGGGTAACGCCCAACCCCGAACATTCCGGGCAAGCACCGTAGGGGTTGTTGAAAGAGAACAAACGCGGCTGCAACTCCGGAAGGCTGATGCCGCAATCCGGACATGCGCTCTTCTGCGAAAAAAACTCCTCGGACTCCTTTCCGCCCGAGTTCCTGACCACAATCATCTTACCATCGGCGGTCTCCAGTGCTGTTTCCACAGACTCGGACAGCCGTTTCCGTTGATCCGCCTTGAGGATGATTCTGTCGACCACTATTTCAATGTTGTGTTTTTTGTTCTTGTCGAGCTCGATCTCATCTTCCAACGATACCGGACTACCGTCGATGCGCGCGCGAACAAACCCGGCGCGTTTTCCGTCTTCGAGTATCTTTCTGTGCTGTCCCTTTGTTCCCCGCACAACCGGCGCGAGCAATTCCAGCCTGCTCCCCTCAGGATAGGCAAGTATCGTATCCAGAATCTGATCGAGGGATTGTTCGTAGATCCGCTTGCCGCAGCGCGGGCAGTGAGGGACGCCGATGCGGGCAAAGAGAAGCCTGAGGTAGTCGTAGATTTCCGTAACCGTCCCGACGGTCGATCGCGGGTTCTTGTGAGTGGTCTTTTGCTCGATGGAAATGGCCGGCGACAGACCTTCGATATAGTCGATTTCAGGTTTATCCATGCGTCCGAGGAACTGCCGGGCGTATGCGGAGAGGGATTCTACATAACGCCTTTGGCCTTCTGCATAGATGGTATCAAAGGCCAATGAAGACTTCCCCGATCCGCTTATTCCGGAGACGACGATCAGAGAATCTCTTGGGAGCTCGAGATCCACGTTCTTTAGATTATGTTCCCGGGCACCTTTGATGATGATACGATCCATAGGCTTCCCAAAGGTATTACATTCTTTGGTGCCTCGCAAGAGAGCGTTCCCGGCAGGAAGCTCATTCCGGAAAAATGATCATGAAATCGTCTTTGAAGGGGGAGATCAACTGACGACGAGCTTTCACCGTCCACCAGTTCTCCACATCGTATTCCGCAACAATTTGAAACAACAGAGCGGCAAGTTCCCGCTTCTGTACTTCCCCGGTTTCGTACAGCGCTGCTGCCAGAGCGTAGGTCTGTCCAAACGCGTCAACCGCATACATATAATCGACAAGGTCGCGATGACGAAGGGCATCCGACATAAGCCCGGGCAAAGTGGTAAATCTGTACTCCGGATCGAGGCGTATGAGATACTTTATCAGCGTCGTATTGGATATTACGAAGGCGAAAGCCAGATGCTCAACTCCGGCCTCAAAAAGACCGGTGCGGTACTCGTAAACGCCAAGATTGTAGTAGGCGCTTAAGGCACCGTAGTCATCTATTCGATACAGTTCAAGTAATTTGTCATACCCCTGCCGTGCAAGGGACCTCGCGAGAGTCGCCGGTTCGATGCCAAACTCCACCTCAGCATCTCTCGCACCCCAATCGTACCGGATGATCTGTTCCAGCTCTTCTGAATAGCCGGCAAAGTCACCCAGGGTGAAATAGACCATGGCGAGACGGTTGCGAATACTCATTTCTTCATCAGGAACCAGAAGCAGTCGTTTTTTTTCGATAGCCGTCTCGTACTGCTTTGCCGCAAGCAGGTATTCCCCTTCAGCTTCAAAAACGCGGCCTATCCAGTACTCAACTTCAGGGGAGGGTCCAAGAACTTCACGGGCCCTGCGAAAGTGGTATATTGCGTCGCCCAGTTCCTTGCCGTCAAAAAGCTGCTTCCCCTTTTCCAGAATAAGCCAGCCGGGCGCTTCTTCCACGTCCAGGGCAATGAGCGGCGCCATCACAAAAAAGAGAAACAGAGATGCTACCGCTGTCCTTTTCTTTCCCTGCACAGTTTTTCAACTTCCTCAAAAAACGCCGTTTCAGCCTCCCCGTCGTCGACACGACGGACGATAGCCCCGGACCTGAAAATGAGCGCCTTTCTTCCGGACCCCGTAATGCCCACGTCGGCGTGGCGTGCCTCTTCGGGCCCGTTCACAACGCACCCCATAATGGCAACGGTTATCGGCGTATCGAGGGCGAGAAGCCTCCCCTGGGCTCTCTCAATAAACCCGTGAACATCGAAACCCGCTCTCCCGCATCTTGGGCAGGAAACGATGTTAACCCCTCTGCTGCCAAGCCCTGCCGCGGCGATTATTTCACGGCCGGCAATGAGCTCGTCCTCGCACGCGCCACTCAAAGAAACTCTGATCGTACTGCCGATCCCTTTCTCAAGGAGCGGTACCAGCGCCGCGGTATTTTTCACCACACCCTGAATGGGTGGTCCGGCCTCAGTTACCCCAAGATGCAGCGGGTAATCGTACCGCTCGGCAAACAGTTCGTTTGCCCTGACCGTAGTTTTAATATCGGACGATTTCAAGGAAAACAATACGTTGCCAAACCCGACCCGCTCGAGTATTTCGAGCTCTTCTTCGGCGGCATGTAACATCGCCAGGGCGATGTCGATCTCGCCTCGCATTTTTCTTGGCAGCGACCCCGCGTTTACACCGACACGTATCGCGGCGCCTTTTGCCGCAGCCTTTTCGACGACTTCCCGTATTTTTTCTTCAGAACCGATGTTCCCCGGATTGATCCGAATTTTGGGTACATTTTCCAGGCAAGCAAGTGCAAGAGTGTGGTCGAAGTGAATATCCGCAACTAACGGTATCGATACCTCTCCCTGGAGCTTGCATAAAAGTTGTGCCGTTTCGATATCAGGAACGGCGAATCTCAACAACTCTGCCCCAAATGATGCGAGAAGCTCAACACGGCGGACCGTATCAGCATAACTATCGTCCGAGAGCGGTTGCTTCCACATCGTCTGAAGACGGCACGGATGGCTTCCGCCCATCGGAAGCGAGCCCACGTAAACAGTTCTGGTGGTAACCTTAGCTGACGACACCGAGTAAGAATACCATGACAAACAGCGCAACCGTCTCGACAAGCCCGATCACCAGGATATAGTTGACAAATCCTTTTCCTGTTTCAGCCATCGCGTCTGCAGCGCTTGCCCCGGCTTTTCCCTGATACCAGGCGGAAATCCCAATCGCAAGTCCTCCAAGCAAACCGGCTCCCAGTATGAGACCGGGATCTATGTTTGAAGCGGCCGAAAGCAATAAACGGTTCATAAGTATAAACCCGTAGATTGTCTGGGTGAGCGGCGCCCCTATAAAAATAAACAACGCAAAAGGCGCCGGTTTGTTCTGGGAAAAACACTTCTTCCAAGCGCCTATGGTGGCCATTCCTGCAGTACCAATACCGACAGCCGACCCGACTGCCGCCAACGCAATGGCGCCGCCTACTCCCATCAAACCGATATTCATTTTCGTTACTCCTTAATCATTTCTTTGTTGAGGTTGTTGTAAATTTTTGAGAAAACGGATCATAAGGTATTCCCGACCATTCCATCCCAAGATGGCTCGAAAACTCAAGCATGTTAAGCCGGACGCCATGCACGATAACCGAAAGAGCACCCATGATGAGATTGATCCCGTGACCGATGATGAGTACCAGTATCGATCCTATCAGTCCCACCAGCGAGTTACCCATATCCGCGGCCATTGCGTTGAAGCTCTTGGCTATTTCAACGGTCGCGAGGCCGACTGCGAAGAGCCTGATATAAGAGATCACGTCGGCAAAGGCGCTGATACTGCTCAGAAAAGTCTGAAACAGCCCCGCAAAACCTTTCACAAGGCCTCTGAGAAAATTCCCTTCCTGATTAGCGAAGAGAACAACGAGCGCGATACCTCCGGCCACCATGTACAGCGCAAAGTTGGGAATCGGATACTTGATTGGATCAAGTACGAGATTGAGGACGAAGTAGAAAGCTCCCAGGACTATCATCATCCAACCGAGTTGCCCAAGAGCCTTTATCCGCGGCTTCTGCCGCAACTGACTGATAAAGCTCCAGCCGTGGGCCAACGTGACATGCACGGTGCCGATAACAAAACACATATATTTTATGGTATCGCTGCTCTTCGGGTTAAACGACGATATTGGCTGAAGAATCAGGTATTTGAAAGGCGGCGCCTCGGCAATAGCTTCCGACCCGAACCAGGTTCCGCTCAAGGCGCCCCAGACGATTGTCACCGCGCTCAGCACGGTGAGAAGCGTCAATTCAAGTCCGGCGGGCTTTCCCTTGGACTTTCTCATAAAGATCGCTGCAAGCGTCATTGAGAGAAAGATGAAACCGTAGCCTGCGTCCCCTATAATCATGGCAAAGAAAAGCGAGAAGAAAAGGAGAAACCAGAAACTGATATCGTACTCATGATACCCGGGCAGCGCGCCAAGCAAATCAAAAA